>NZ_BRCY01000012.1:0-100634 GCF_023708045.1 Halomonas sp. NCCP-2165 | reverse complement strand
ACGACCATAGCGAGTGGGAACCACCTGATCCCATGCCGAACTCAGCAGTGAAACCGCTCAGCGCCGATGGTAGTGTGGGGTCTCCCCATGCGAGAGTAGGTCATCGTCAGGCACTTCTTCAGAGAAGCCCCGATCATCATCAGATGGTCGGGGTTTTTCGTATTTGGTTGTGAGGCAGGCCAGGGGGTCTCCCCATGGAGAGTCCCGGAGCCCGGCGCGGTCATCGTCAGGCACTTCTTCAGAAACCCCAGCCGTTGGCTGGGGTTTCGTCGTTTAGGGGCCTCCCCATGGATCCCGCCTGTCGGGAACCGGCGGAAACCGCGTCAGCGGGCCCGAAGGGCGAGTCTCAGGATGAGACGAGTCGAGTCCCGGAGCCCGGCGCGATTATCGTCAGGCACTTCTTCAGAGAAGCCCCGATCATCATCAGATGGTCGGGGTTTTTTCGTTTGGTGGCTGACGATCGGAGCATGGGGGCGGGGAAATAAGCGGAATGAGGTGGGGAGTGGGGCTACCGGAGCTGCCACTTTGGTCGGCATGATTCACGGGGTCGGATGCCATCCGCTAGAATGAGCCTTTTGCCGCAGGGGCCTTAAGATGACCATTGGTGACCTGATTCGCCTGATGAGCGATGGGGACTTCCATTCCGGCGAGCAGCTGGGGGAGCACCTCGGGGTGTCGCGCACGGCGGTCTGGAAGCAGCTGAAGAAGCTGGAGGCCCTGGGTATCCCGCTGGAGGCGGTCAAGGGGCTGGGCTATCGCTTGGGGGAGCCGGTCGAGCTTCTCGATGGTGCCGGAATCGTCGCACGCCTCGACTCGCAGAGTCGCCCCGCCCTGAGCCGCCTGTTCGTCGAGGAGGCCCTCGATTCCACGAACGCCTTTCTGCGCGAACGCTTTGCTCAGGGGGCCGGGCACGGCGAGGTGTGTCTGGCGGAGAGTCAGGCGGCCGGTCGCGGCCGGCGTGGACGGCGCTGGTTGAGTCCCTGGGGACGCGGCTTGCTGCTCTCCCTGGGGTGGCGCTTCGAGAACGGCGTAGCCGCCCTGGAGGGGCTGAGCCTGGCCGTGGGGGTGGTGCTCGCGGAGGTGCTGGAGCATGAAGGCGCCCGGGTTGCCCTGAAGTGGCCCAATGATGTGCTGCTGGTCTCCGGCGAGGGGCACCAGAAGCTCGCCGGTATCCTCTTGGAGGTTCAGGGAGATCTGGAGGGGCCCTGCGAGGTGGTGATCGGTATCGGCCTCAATGTCTTCCTGCCGCCGGCCATGCGTGAGGCCGTCGATCAGCCGGTGGGTGCGGTGGCGGATCAGGTGCCTGAGGTCTCCCGCAATGCCCTGGCGGCGGCGTTGATCGGCGGCCTCCTGGAGCTGATGCAGGGCTTCGAGGCACACGGATTCGCGGCCTGGCAGGCCGCCTGGAACGCACGCCACGCCCATGCCGATCGGGAGGTGGAGGTGATCCAGGGTAGCCAGAGTTATCGGGGAGTCGCCCGAGGGGTCGACGAGGCCGGCCACCTGGAGGTGCGCTGCGGCGATGGAGTGCGGTGGCTGGCCGGCGGCGAGATCAGCGTGCGTGGTCGCCCATGATTCTCGATCTGGATATCGGTAACACCCTGTCCAAGTGGCGACTCAAGGATACCTTGAGTAGCGAGATCCGCTCGCGGGGCGCCCTCTGGACCCGGGAGGAGTGGCGTCCCGGGTCGGATATTCCCGACCTGGACGTGGTGCAGTCGGTGCGTATCTCCAGCGTGGCGCGCAAGGCGGTGCTGGAGGAGACGGTGGCGCTGCTGCGTCGTCGCGTGGTCTCGGTCCATGTGGCGCGTTCGACCGCCGAGGCCCTGGGGGTCACCAACGGTTATGAGGAGCCGGGGCGCCTGGGCGTCGACCGCTGGCTGGGCACCCTGGCGGGGTACCAGCTGGCGGGGGGCTGCTGCGTGGTGGATTGCGGTAGCGCCATTACCGTGGACTTCGTGCTGCCGGGCGGCTGCCACCTGGGAGGCTATATTCTGCCTGGACTGAGGCTGATGAAAGAGAGTCTCAAGCTGGGGACGCGTAACGTGGCCATCGATCCGGACAGCGAGGCGGACGAGCTGCTGGCCCCGGGCAAGAACACCGTGGAGGCGGTCAATCACGGCATCTATATGGCCGCGGTAAGCGCCGTCAATCGTATCTATGCCGAGGTCTGTGACCGCGAGGGGGTGGCCTTGCCCTTGCTGCTGACCGGCGGGGATGCGCGGGTGGTGTCTCGGGGGCTGCGGGTGCCCCATGCGGTCTGGCCCGATATGGTCTACGGCGGGCTGGAGGCCTGTTTCCCGTTGACTGCGGCCGAGCGGGCGGGGCGCCTGTCCGGGGCGCCCAAGGTGCCGGCGCCGGCGGCCCTGGAAAAAATTCGCGCGGGGCTTGCATTCTCTACCCTGCTTTGACACAATGCGCCGCGTTCCAGGGCAACACATCCCCCTCGCCGAGTGCTGATGGATGCTGCCAAGCCACTGAAAGATAAGGCTTGACACTGTTGCTGAGGCAGGTAAAATGCTTCGCCAGCTGGAGGGGTTCCCGAGTGGCCAAAGGGAGCAGACTGTAAATCTGCCGCGAAAGCTTCGAAGGTTCGAATCCTTCCCCCTCCACCAGTTTAGGTCGCCTCGTCAAGGCGGGGCGATAGCAAGAGTGGGTAGGCGGGCATAGTTCAATGGTAGAACCTCAGCCTTCCAAGCTGATGATGCGGGTTCGATCCCCGCTGCCCGCTCCAGGCAAGGTTTAGGCTCATGTAGCTCAGGGGTAGAGCACACCCTTGGTAAGGGTGAGGTCGACGGTTCAAATCCGTCCATGAGCTCCACTTTGAAAAGGCGAGTCGAAAGGCTCGCCTTTTCTCTTTGTGTCGAGGGCTTCTTCGGCATCGTGTGAGTGGGGTTGTCAGGCGGAAGCTTTTCCGCTACTATGGCGCCCGCTGTGCCCTGAGTGGCCCGCAAAGGGTCGTGATGGTGCAGGAAGTTGATACAGGCCAGTAGCTCAATTGGCAGAGCAGCGGTCTCCAAAACCGCAGGTTGGGGGTTCGATTCCCTCCTGGCCTGCCAGTCTTCCCCAGGCTGGCTTACCTCAAGACAGATTTCACGTTACGATCGCTGCACCCTGAGGAGTCTCGTTTTCATGAAACATAACGCCGAGGTGCAGGAATCGCGCCACGACGGGCTCAAGTGGGCGGCTGTCGTCGCGCTATTGGTCGTTGCCGTCGTTGGTAATTCCTACTTTGCCGATCAGGCCCTGCTCTACCGTGTCCTGGGCGTGGTAGTGCTTGGTGTGGCTGCCGCCGCGCTCGCCCTGACGACCACCAAGGGTCGTGACCTCGCTGAGCTGGCCAAGAATGCGAAGAAAGAGATTCAGCGCGTCGTCTGGCCGACTCGCCCCGAAACCGTGCAGACCACCGCCATCGTGCTGGTGGCCGTGCTGGTGGTGGGCCTGATGCTGTGGCTGATCGATACCCTTCTTGGCTGGGCAATGTCCGGCGTCATCGGTTAGGAGTTTCCATGTCCAAGCGTTGGTATGTCGTTCACGCCTACTCCGGCTTCGAGAAGCATGTCATGCGCTCCCTGAAGGAGCGCGTGAAGATGTATGGCATGGAGGAAGGGTTCGGCGAGATCCTCGTGCCCACCGAAGAAGTCGTCGAGATGCGTGACGGCAAGCGCCGCAAGAGCGAGCGCAAGTTCTATCCCGGCTATGTGCTGGTCGAGATGGAAATGAATGACGCGACATGGCACCTGGTCAACGAGACGCCGCGGGTCATGGGCTTTATCGGCGGCACCAAGGAGAAGCCGGCGCCGATCACTCAGAAGGAAGCGGACGCCATTCTGCGTCGCGTCCAGGACGGTACCGACAAGCCGCGTCCCAAGACCATGTTCGAGCCGGGGCAGTCGGTGCGCGTCATCGATGGCCCCTTCGCCGACTTCAATGGCGTGGTCGAAGAGGTCAACTACGACAAGAGTCGCCTCCAGGTCAGCGTGCTGATCTTCGGTCGCGCCACGCCTGTCGAGCTAGAGTTTTCCCAGGTCGAGAAAGAGTAACGCTCGACCTCAGTCGTCTTTAGTCGTATCTCGAGCCGCCTGGCGGCTCGCTAACCGGGGAGCCGCAAGGCGCTACCACCCAACTGGAGTCCATCATGGCCAAGAAAGTACAGGCTTACATCAAGCTGCAGGTCGCAGCTGGTAAGGCCAACCCGAGTCCCCCCGTCGGCCCGGCCCTGGGTCAGCACGGCGTGAACATCATGGAGTTCTGTAAGGCGTTCAACGCCGCGACCCAGGAAATCGAGCCGGGTCTGCCCACTCCCGTGGTGATCACAGTCTATTCCGATCGCAGCTTCACCTTCGTCACCAAGACGCCGCCCGCGGCGATCCTGCTGAAGAAGGCCGCTGGCATCAAGTCCGGCTCCGGCGAGCCGAACAAGAAGAAGGTCGGCACCGTGACCCGTGAGCAGCTCGAAGAGATCGCCAAGACCAAGGAGCCGGATCTGACGGCTGCCGATCTCGACGCCGCTGTGCGTACCATCGCCGGTAGCGCCCGCAGCATGGGCCTGAACGTGGAGGGTCTCTGATCATGGCTAAACTGTCCAAGCGCGCTCAGCTGATCAACGAGAAGGTCGACTCCACCAAGGTCTACTCTCTGGAAGAGGCCGTGGCTCTGCTCTCCGAGCTGTCCACCGTCAAGTTCAAGGAGTCCCTGGACGTCGCCATCAACCTCGGCGTCGATCCGCGTAAATCCGACCAGGTCGTGCGTGGCGCCACCGTCATGCCCAATGGTACCGGCAAGGACGTGCGCGTTGCCGTCTTTACCCAGGGTGCCAACGCCGATGCCGCCAAGGAAGCCGGTGCCGATATCGTCGGCATGGACGACCTGGCCGAACAGGTCAAGAAGGGCCAGCTCGACTTCGACGTGGTCATCGCCTCGCCGGACGCCATGCGCGTCGTCGGTCAGCTGGGCCAGATCCTCGGTCCGCGCGGCCTGATGCCGAACCCCAAGGTCGGCACCGTGACCCCGGACGTCGCCACCGCGGTCAAGAACGCCAAGGCCGGTCAGGTGCGCTTCCGTACCGACAAGAACGGTATCATCCACACCACCCTGGGCAAGGTCGACTTCGACGCGGCCGCCATCAAGGGCAACCTGGAAGCACTGGTCGCCGACCTGAAGAAGCTCAAGCCGAGCACTTCCAAGGGTGTGTATTTCAAGAAGATGACCTTGTCCACCACCATGGGCCCGGGCATCACCGTCGATCACGCCGCGCTGGTGTGATCGCCGACAGGCAAGAACTTTGCGGTCCCCGTGCACGGATTCATGCCGGGCGGGGCACCGTCAAAGACCGCAGGCGCCGTCCACTCCGGTGGGCGGCTTAATCTTCCCCCCGGGATGCCTGCGCAGATGGTGTGGCCGCCAGTCCGCTGGTGTGCACCATCGCCCAAGACCCCCGTGCCAACAGGCGCGGGGGAGATGGTAACCCCCGGGATGCGATGCTCGCATCGCAGATTCCCGGCACGAAGGAGTGAACACAGTGGCACTAGCTCTCGAAGGCAAGAAGGCAATTGTTGCCGAGGTCAGTGAAGCCGCCAAGGATGCTCTCTCCGTCGTCGTTGCCGATTCTCGTGGCGTCGCGGTCAGCAAGATGACCGACCTGCGCAAGCAGGCCCGCGAGAATGGCGTGCAGATCCGTGTTGTGCGCAACACCCTGGCACGTCGCGCCCTGGACGGTACTCCTTGGGAGTGCCTGAACGACAGCTTCGTGGGTCCGACCCTGCTGGCTTTCTCCACCGAGCACCCGGGCGCCGCCGCCCGTCTGTTCAAGGAGTTCGCCAAAGAGGAGAAGAACTTCGAAGTCAAGGCGCTGGCCTACGAAGGCGAGCTGATCCCGGCTGCCGATATCGACCGTCTGGCGACCCTGCCGACGTACGATGAAGCGATCGCCAAGCTGATGTCGGTGATGAAGGAAGCTTCCGCCGGCAAACTGGTCCGCACCCTGGCTGCACTGCGCGACCAGAAGCAGGAAGCGGCCGCCTAAGGGCGCCCCTTTCGGCCGATACGCGACTTATACTGAACCCTCGAGTCCTCGGACCCCCTGGGGTACGGGATTCCCGCAAAGTCTAGGAATTTGACAATGGCACTGACCAAAGAAGACATCATCAACGCCGTCGCCGACATGTCCGTGATGGAAGTCGTCGAGCTGATCGAAGCGATGGAAGAGAAGTTCGGCGTTTCCGCCGCTGCTGCCGTCGTGGCCGGCCCGGCCGGTGGCGAAGCCGCCGCCGCCGAAGAGCAGACCGAATTCGACCTGGTGCTGACCTCTGCCGGCGAGAAGAAGGTCAACGTGATCAAGGTCGTTCGCGAAATCACTGGCCTGGGCCTGAAGGAAGCCAAGGGTGCCGTCGACGGCGCACCGGCGACCATCAAGGAAGCCATGTCCAAGGAAGACGCCGAAGCGGCCAAGACCAAGCTGGAAGAAGCCGGCGCCTCCGTGGAACTCAAGTAATCCCTTGATTTCCATGGCTTCACGCGCTGCGTAAGCTTCCACGGCTGGTGGCGGGACACCCGCTGCCGGCCTTTTTCTGTTGTCACTAGCCGGCCGCCGCTCTGCCGCCGCCGCTAGCCGAATTCCGACGGCGAGCCCTCCTCCGAGGGCTTGCCGTCAGCGCCTGACGGAGCCGCTACCGTCGGGTGGCGCCGATTCGCATCGGTCACCCATGGTGAACAAGCTGGGGAATACAGATGGCTTACTCATACACTGAGAAAAAACGCATCCGCAAGGATTTCGGCAAACTGCCCCAAGTGATGGATGTGCCCTACCTGCTGGCCATCCAGCTTGATTCCTACTACGACTTCCTCCAGCAGGACCGTTCGCCAGAAGAGCGGATGGAAGTCGGCCTGCATGCCGCCTTCAAGTCCGTCTTCCCGATCGAGAGCTTCTCCGGCAACGCCGCCCTCGAGTACGTCAGCTACCGTTTCGGTACGCCGGCCTTCGACGTCAAGGAGTGCCAGCTGCGTGGCGTCACCTACTCGGCGCCGCTGCGGGTCAAGGTTCGCCTGATCATCTACGACAAGGAGTCGGCGAACAAGGCCATCAAGGACATCAAGGAGCAGGAAGTCTACATGGGGGAGATCCCCCTGATGACCGAGAACGGTACCTTCGTCGTCAATGGTACCGAGCGGGTCATCGTTTCCCAGCTGCACCGCTCGCCGGGTGTCTTCTTCGACCATGACAAGGGCAAGAGCCACTCCTCCGGCAAGCTGCTCTACTCGGCGCGGGTGATTCCCTACCGTGGCTCCTGGCTCGACTTCGAGTTCGATCCCAAGGACAACGTCTATGTGCGTATCGACCGTCGCCGCAAGCTGCCGGCGTCGGTGCTGCTGCGCGCCCTGGGCATGAGCACCGAGGAGATCCTCGATACCTTCTTCGATACCAGCACCTTCCATATCGAGAAGACCGGCTTCTCCGTGGAGCTGGTGCCGTCGCGCCTGCGCGGTGAGACCGCCACCTTCGACATCAAGGATGCCGATGGCAGCCTGGTCGTCGAGGAAGGCCGTCGCATCACCCAGAAGCATATCCGCCAGATGGAGAAGGCCGGTCTCGAGCGCCTCGACGTGCCGATGGACTACCTCTTCGGCAAGACCCTGGCCAAGGATCAGGTCGACCCCAATACCGGTGAGCTGATCTGCGAGTGCAACAGCGAGATCACCCCGGACCTGCTGGAGAAGCTGGGCCAGGCCGGTATCACTCGCCTCGAGACCCTCTACACCAACGACCTCGACTGCGGGTCCTTTATCTCTGACACCATCAAGCTGGATACCACCCGGACCCAGCTCGAGGCCCTGGTCGAGATCTACCGCATGATGCGTCCCGGCGAGCCGCCCACCAAGGAGGCCGCCGAGACCCTGTTCCACAACCTCTTCTTCACCGAGGACCGTTACGACCTCTCCGGGGTCGGGCGCATGAAGTTCAACCGCCGCCTGCGTCGCGAGAGCGATACCGGTGCCGGCGTGCTGGGCCGTGACGACATCCTCGATGTGCTGCGTGAGCTGATCAATATCCGTAACGGCTTCGGCGAGGTGGACGATATCGACCACCTGGGCAACCGGCGTATCCGTTGCGTGGGCGAGATGGCCGAGAACCAGTTCCGGGTGGGCCTGGTGCGGGTCGAGCGCGCGGTCAAGGAGCGTCTCTCCATGGCCGAGAGCGAGGGCCTGATGCCCCAGGACCTGATCAACGCCAAGCCCGTCGCCGCGGCGGTCAAGGAGTTCTTCGGTTCCAGCCAGCTCTCCCAGTTCATGGACCAGAACAACCCGCTCTCCGAGGTCACCCACAAGCGCCGCGTCTCCGCGCTTGGCCCGGGCGGCCTGACCCGCGAGCGGGCCGGCTTCGAAGTGCGTGACGTTCACGCCACCCACTACGGCCGCCTGTGCCCGATCGAGACCCCGGAAGGTCCCAACATCGGCCTGATCAACTCCCTGGCCACCTACAGCCACACCAACAGCTACGGCTTCCTCGAGACGCCGTACCGCAAGGTGGTGGGCGCTCAGGTGACCGACGACGTGGTGCATCTTTCCGCCATCGAGGAGGGCGACTTCGTTATCGCCCAGGCCTCCGCCACCGTCGACGAGAACGGCAAGCTGGTCGATGACCTGGTGCAGGTTCGCCACAAGGGCGAGACCACCTTCATGCGTCCCGAGCAGGTGACCCTGATGGACGTCTCGCCGCGTCAGGTGGTCTCCGTGGCCGCGGCGCTGATCCCGTTCCTCGAGCACGATGACGCCAACCGCGCCCTGATGGGGGCCAACATGCAGCGTCAGGCTGTGCCGACCCTGCGTGCCGACAAGCCCCTGGTGGGCACCGGCATGGAGCGTTTCGTGGCCCGCGACTCCGGCGTCTGCGCCGTGGCGCGGCGCGGCGGGGTGATCGACTCCGTGGATGCCAAGCGCATCGTGGTGCGTATCAACGAGGACGAGATCATCGGCGGCGAGGCCGGCGTCGATATCTACAACCTCACCAAGTACGTGCGTTCCAACCAGAACACCTGCATGAACCAGCGCCCCATCGTGCGCCCCGGTGACCAGGTGGCGCGTGGCGATATCCTCGCCGACGGTCCCTCCGTGGACATGGGCGACCTGGCCCTGGGTCAGAACATGCGTATCGCCTTCATGCCCTGGAACGGCTACAACTTCGAGGACTCCATCCTGGTCTCGGAGCGGGTGGTGCAGGAAGATCGCTTCACCACCATCCATATCCAGGAGCTAACCTGCGTCTCCCGGGACACCAAGCTGGGTGCCGAGGAGATCACCTCCGATATCCCCAATGTGGGCGAGTCGGCGCTGGCCAAGCTGGACGAGGCGGGTGTCGTCTATATCGGCGCCGAGGTGGGCCCGGGCGATATCCTGGTCGGTAAGGTCACCCCCAAGGGCGAGACCCAGCTGACCCCGGAAGAGAAGCTGCTGCGGGCGATCTTCGGCGAGAAGGCCTCCGACGTGAAGGACACCTCCCTGCGTGCCCCCACCGGTATGAAGGGCACCGTCATCGACGTCCAGGTGTTCACCCGCGACGGCGTGGAGAAGGACTCCCGGGCCCTGTCCATCGAGCAGATGCAGCTCGATGAGGTGCGCAAGGATCTCCAGGAGACCTACCGCATCGCCGAGGATGCCACCTTCGAGCGCCTCAAGCGCACCCTGACTGGCCAAGCCGTCAATGGTGGGCCCAAACTGAAGAAGGACGACGTGCTCTCCGAGGAGTATCTCGAGGAGCTGCCGCGTCAGCAGTGGTTCAAGCTGCGCCTGCAGGACGAGGCCCTCAACGAGCTGCTGGCCCAGGCCGACGAGCAGCTGGAGAATCGCCGCAAGGAGATGGACGAGCGTTTCGAGGACAAGAAGCGCAAGCTCACCCAGGGCGACGATCTGGCGCCGGGCGTGCTGAAGATCGTCAAGGTCTACCTGGCGGTGAAGCGTCGCATCCAGCCGGGCGACAAGATGGCCGGTCGTCACGGTAACAAGGGTGTGATCTCGGCGATCATGCCGATCGAGGACATGCCCTTCGATGCCAACGGCGAGTCGGTGGACGTGGTTCTCAACCCGCTGGGCGTACCGTCGCGGATGAACGTCGGTCAGATCCTCGAGACCCACCTGGGCATGGCCGCCCGTGGCCTCGGGGTGAAGATCGAGCATATGCTGCGCGACGCCCGCGAGCAGCAGGTGGCCGAGATCCGTGACTTCCTGGGGCAGGTCTACAACACGGCCTCCAGCACCCGGGTCGAGGACATCGAGTCGCTGTCCGACGAGGAGGTCATCGCCCTGGCCAAGAACCTCAAGGCGGGCGTGCCCATGGCCTCGCCGGTGTTCGATGGTGCCGAGGAGACCGAGATCAAGCACCTGCTGACCCTGGCGGACCTGCCGGATTCCGGTCAGATGACCCTCTATGATGGCCGTACCGGCGACGCCTTCGACCGTCCGGTGACCGTCGGTTACATGTACATGCTCAAGCTCAACCACCTGGTGGATGACAAGATGCACGCGCGTTCCACCGGCTCCTACTCCCTGGTCACCCAGCAGCCGCTGGGCGGCAAGGCGCAGTTCGGTGGTCAGCGTTTCGGTGAGATGGAGGTCTGGGCCCTGGAAGCCTACGGCGCCGCCTACACCCTCCAGGAGATGCTCACGGTCAAGTCCGACGACGTGGAAGGGCGCACCAAGATGTACAAGAACATCGTGGATGGCGACCACACCATGCAGGCGGGCATGCCGGAATCCTTCAACGTGCTGGTGAAGGAGATCCGCTCCCTGGGTATCGATATCGAGCTGGAGAGCTAGGCGGCCACGCCGCTAGTCAAGCGCTTCACAGAATGACGGTCCGCGGGGGCTTCGGCCCCCGCCCATGACAACTCCGCAACGGAGCCGACCCATGAAAGATTTGGTGAAAGTCCTCAAATCGCAGTCACAGTCCGACGAGTTCGACGCGATCAAGATCACGCTCGCGTCCCCGGACATGATCCGCTCCTGGTCCTTCGGCGAGGTCAAGAAGCCGGAGACCATCAACTATCGTACCTTCAAGCCGGAGCGGGATGGCCTGTTCTGCGCCAAGATCTTCGGCCCGGTGAAGGATTACGAGTGCCTGTGCGGCAAGTACAAGCGCATGAAGCATCGCGGCATCATCTGCGAGAAGTGCGGCGTCGAGGTCACCAAGGCCGCCGTGCGCCGCGAGCGCATGGGCCATATCGAGCTGGCCAGCCCGGTCGCGCATATCTGGTTCCTCAAGTCCCTGCCGTCGCGTATCGGCATGTTCCTGGACATGACCCTGCGCGATATCGAGCGGGTGCTCTACTTCGAGAGCTTCGTGGTCATCGACCCGGGCATGACCACCCTCGAGCGTGGCCAGCTGCTCAACGACGAGCAGTACTTCGAGGCCCTCGAGGAGTTCGGTGACGACTTCGATGCCCGCATGGGTGCCGAGGCCGTCCAGGCCCTGCTGACCGATATCGATCTGGAAGAAGAGATCAATCGCCTGCGCGAGGAGATCCCGCAGACCAATTCCGAGACCAAGATCAAGAAGCTCTCCAAGCGCCTCAAGCTGCTGGAGGCCTTCCACAAGTCGGGCAATGATCCGGCCTGGATGGTCATGGAAGTGCTGCCGGTGCTGCCGCCGGACCTGCGTCCGCTGGTGCCCCTGGACGGCGGTCGCTTCGCGACCTCCGACCTCAACGATCTCTATCGCCGGGTGATCAACCGCAACAACCGCCTCAAGCGGCTGCTCGACCTCAATGCGCCGGACATCATCGTGCGCAACGAGAAGCGCATGCTGCAGGAGTCGGTGGATGCCCTGCTCGACAACGGTCGCCGCGGTCGCGCCATCACCGGCTCCAACAAGCGCCCGCTGAAGTCCCTGGCCGATATGATCAAGGGCAAGCAGGGTCGCTTCCGTCAGAACCTGCTGGGCAAGCGCGTCGACTATTCCGGCCGCTCGGTGATCACCGTGGGCCCGACCCTGCGCCTGCACCAGTGTGGCCTGCCGAAGAAGATGGCGCTGGAGCTGTTCAAGCCGTTCATCTACTCCAAGCTGCAGTCCCAGGGCTACGCCTCGACCATCAAGGCCGCCAAGAAGATGGTCGAGCGCGAGCTGCCCGAGGTGTGGGATATCCTCGCCGACGTCATCCGCGAGCACCCGGTGCTGCTCAACCGCGCCCCGACCCTGCACCGCCTCGGCATCCAGGCCTTCGAGCCGCTGCTGATCGAGGGCAAGGCGATCCAGCTGCACCCGCTGGTGTGTGCCGCCTACAACGCCGACTTCGACGGTGACCAGATGGCGGTCCACGTGCCGCTGACCCTGGAAGCCCAGCTCGAGGCGCGGGCGCTGATGATGGCCACCAACAACGTGCTGTCGCCGGCCAACGGCGAGCCGATCATCGTGCCGTCCCAGGACGTGGTGCTGGGTCTCTATTACATGACCCGCGAGAAGATCAACGCCAAGGGCGAGGGCATGGCCTTCGCCAACCTGGCCGAGGTCGAGCGCGCCTTCGGTGCCGAGAAGGTCGCCCTGCACGCCAAGGTCAAGGTGCGCCTGACCGAGCACCTGGCCGAGGAAGAGGGTGGCGAGCTGATCGAGAAGCAGTCGATCTTCGACACCACCGTGGGTCGGGCGCTGCTGTTCCGTATCCTGCCCAAGGGCGTGCCCTTCGAGCTGGTCGATCAGCCGATGAAGAAGAAGGCGATCTCCAAGCTCCTCAACGAGGTCTACCGTCGCGCCGGCCTCAAGGACGCGGTGATCTTCGCCGACCAGCTGATGTACACCGGCTTCCGCATGGCCACTTGGTCCGGGGCCTCCATCGGCGTCAACGACTTCGTTATCCCCGAGGCCAAGAAGGCCATCGTGGATGCCGCCGAGGAAGAGGTGAAGGAGATCGAGGACCAGTTCTCCTCGGGTCTCGTCACCGCCGGCGAGAAGTACAACAAGGTGATCGACATCTGGTCCAAGGCCAACGACAAGGTGGCCAAGGCGATGATGGCGGGCATCTCCAAGGAGACCGTGGTCGACCGCGAGGGTAACGAGGTCGAGCAGGACTCCTTCAACAGCGTCTTTATCATGGCCGACTCCGGGGCCCGGGGTAGCGCCGCCCAGATCCGTCAGCTGGCGGGGATGCGTGGCCTGATGGCCAAGCCGGACGGCTCGATCATCGAGACGCCGATCGTCGCCAACTTCCGTGAGGGTCTGAACGTACTCCAGTACTTCATCTCCACCCACGGTGCCCGTAAGGGTCTGGCGGATACGGCACTCAAGACCGCCAACTCCGGTTACCTGACTCGGCGCCTGGTGGACGTGGCCCAGGACCTGGTGATCACCGAGTCCGACTGTGGCACCGAGGAAGGCCTGACCCTGCACCCGATCATCGAGGGTGGCGATATCATCGTCTCCCTGGCGCAGCGGGTGCTGGGCCGGGTGGTGGCCCAGGACGTGGTCGATCCGGTCAGCGACGAGGTGCTGATTCCCCGTGGCACCCTGCTCGATGAGAAGTGGTGCGAGCAGCTCGACACCATGGGCGTCGACGAGATCGTGGTGCGCAGCTCCATCAGCTGTGAGACGGCCCACGGCGTCTGCTCCGCCTGTTACGGCCGCGACCTGGCGCGTGGCCATCAGGCCAATATCGGCGAAGCGGTGGGTGTCATCGCCGCCCAGTCGATCGGTGAGCCGGGTACCCAGCTGACCATGCGGACCTTCCACATCGGCGGCGCGGCCTCCCGGGCCTCCGCGGTGGATAGCGTCCAGGTCAAGCATGGTGGCAAGGTGCGCCTGCACAACATCAAGTCGGTGGAGCGCAGCGACGGCAAGCTGGTGGTGGTCTCCCGCTCCAGCGCCCTGGCGGTGGCCGACGAGCATGGCCGCGAGCGCGAGTACTACAAGCTGCCCTACGGCGCCGAGCTCTCCGTCAAGGACGGCGATGCCGTCGATGCCGGCCAGGCCGTGGCCAAGTGGGATCCGCACACCCACCCCATCGTCGCCGAGGCCGAGGGTCAGGCCCAGTACATCGACATGGAAGAGGGCATCACGGTCCACCGCACGGTGGACGAGATGACCGGCCTCTCCTCCATCGAGGTGATCGAGTCCGCGGCGCGCCCGCAGGCCGGTCGCGACAAGCGCCCGATGATCATGCTCACCGGCGCCGGTGGCGAACATGTCTGCCTGCCGGGCTCCAACACCCCGGTGCAGTACCTGCTGCCCGGCAACGCCATCGTCAACACCGAGAACGGCGCCACCATCGGCGTGGGTGAGGTGGTCGCGCGTATTCCGGTCGAGGCGTCCGGGAACAAGGACATCACCGGGGGTCTGCCGCGGGTCGCCGACCTCTTCGAGGCGCGCAAGCCGAAGGAGCCGTCGATCCTCGCCGAGATCAGTGGCGTGGTCACCTTCGGCAAGGAGACCAAGGGCAAGCGTCGCCTGACCATCACCCCCGAGGGTGGCGGCGATCCCTTCGAGATGCTGATTCCCAAGTGGCGTCAGATCGCGGTCTTCGAAGGCGAGACCGTGGAGAAGGGCGAGGTGATCTCCGACGGTCCCAGCAATCCCCACGATATCCTGCGTCTGCTGGGCGTGGCGGAGCTGGCCAAGTACATCACCGCCGAGGTGCAGGAGGTCTACCGCCTGCAGGGCGTGGGCATCAACGACAAGCACATCGAAGTCATCGTGCGTCAGATGCTGCGCAAGGTGGAGATCACCGATGCCGGCGACTCCAGCTTTATCACCGGCGACCAGGTGGAACTGGTGCGGGTGCTGGAAGAGAACGCTCGCCTGGCCCAGGACGACAAGTTCCCGGCCAAGTACGAGCGCCTGCTGCTGGGTATCACCAAGGCCAGCCTGGCCACCGAGTCGTTCATCTCCGCGGCCTCCTTCCAGGAGACCACGCGGGTGCTGACCGAGGCGGCCGTGACCGGCAAGCGCGATTACCTGCGCGGCCTGAAAGAGAACGTGGTGGTGGGTCGACTGATCCCGGCCGGTACCGGCCTCACCCACCATGCGGAGCGCAAGCGCAAGCGTGAAGACGCCGAGCGCATGCTCCACCCGTCGGCCTTCGACGTCGAGCAGGAGCTGGGCGCCCAGCTCACCGCCCTCGACGCCGACGACGACGAGATCTGAGGTCGCGGGGCCGCTACCCTTCGCGGGGTAGCGGCCTTGACTGGCCTCGCCGGGAAGCAGTAGAATTCGCAGCCTTTAATAGTGGGGTGGGTGCGCCCGTGCCACTATTGGAAGGCAAGGCAACCATTGGAGTCAGCTACAGACTATGGCAACGATCAATCAGCTCGTGCGCAAGCCGCGCAAGCGCCCTGTCGCCAAGAGCGACGTGCCGGCGCTGCAGGCCTGCCCGCAGAAGCGCGGCGTCTGCACCCGCGTCTACACCACCACCCCGAAGAAGCCGAACTCGGCCCTGCGTAAGGTCTGCCGTGTGCGCCTGACCAACGGCTACGAGGTCACTTCTTACATCGGCGGTGAAGGCCACAACCTCCAGGAGCACTCCGTGGTCCTGATTCGTGGCGGCCGTGTCAAGGATTTGCCGGGTGTGCGTTATCACACCGTTCGCGGCGCCCTGGACACCTCCGGCGTGCAGAACCGTAAGCAGGGCCGTTCCAAGTACGGCGCCAAGCGTCCCAAGGCCTAAGGCCGGTCGACGTTTTCACCCGAATTGCATTGGTCTGATAAGAGTAAGGTCGAGCGTCACCCTCGGTGCCAGTCTCGGGTTTACCTGAAGGACCCCTTAACGAGGGCTTATCATGCCTAGAAGAAGAGTTGCCGCTAAGCGCGAAATCCTGCCGGATCCGAAATTCGGAAGTGAGCGCCTGGCGAAGTTCATGAACCACCTGATGATCAGCGGCAAGAAGTCCACAGCTGAGCGCATCGTCTACGGTGCGTTGGACACGGTTGCCGAGCGTAGTAAAGAAGAGCCGCTGGAGATCTTCGACAAGGCGCTGGAAACCATCCAGCCGATGGTCGAAGTGAAGTCGCGCCGCGTCGGTGGTGCGACCTATCAGGTGCCGGTGGAGGTGCGTCCTTCCCGTCGTCAGGCCCTGGCCATGCGTTGGCTGGTGGATGCGGCCCGTAACCGTGGCGAAAAGACCATGGTGCAGCGTCTGGCTGGTGAGATGCTGGATGCCGCCGAAGGCAAGGGTTCCGCGGTGAAGAAGCGTGAAGACGTGCACCGCATGGCAGAAGCCAACAAGGCCTTCTCCCACTACCGTTTCTAAGGCGCGCTTCTACACACGAGGCGCTCGTTCGTCGGGCGCCTCCAACCAACGGGGAATTTCACCGTGGCACGCAAGACACCACTCAATCGCTATCGCAATATCGGGATCTGTGCCCACGTTGACGCCGGCAAGACCACCACCACCGAGCGGGTGCTGTTCTACACCGGGGTCAACCACAAGCTGGGCGAGACCCACGACGGTGCCTCTACTACCGACTGGATGGAGCAGGAGCAGGAGCGGGGTATCACCATCACCTCCGCGGCTGTGACCACCTTCTGGAAGGGCATGAACCACCAGTTCGATGAGCACCGCATCAATATCATCGACACCCCGGGACACGTCGACTTCACCATCGAGGTGGAGCGCTCCCTGCGCGTGCTCGACGGTGCCGTCGTGGTGCTGTGCGCCTCCTCCGGCGTGCAGCCGCAGACCGAGACCGTCTGGCGCCAGGCCGACAAGTACGAAGTGCCGCGCATGGTGTTCGTCAATAAGATGGACCGCGCCGGCGCCGACTTCTTCATGGTCGTCGACCAGCTCAAGGACCGTCTGGGCGCCAATGCCGTGCCGATCCAGATCAACTGGGGCACCGAGGACGAGTTCAAGGGCGTCATCGATCTGATCGAGATGAAGGCCATCCTGTGGAACGAAGACGACATGGGGACGACCTATGACCTCGTCGACATTCCCGCCGAGCTCCAGGCCAAGGCCGAGGAGTATCGCGAGCAGATGGTCGAGGCGGCCGCCGAGGCCTCCGAAGAGCTGATGGACAAGTACCTGGAAGGCGGTGAGCTGACCAAGGAAGAGATCAAGGCCGGCCTGCGTCGTCGTACCCTCGACAACGAGATCATCCTGGTCACCTGCGGCTCCGCCTTCAAGAACAAGGGCGTGCAGGCGGTGCTGGACGCCGTGGTCGAGTACATGCCGTCTCCCACCGAGGTCAAGGCCATCGAGGGTGAGCTGGACGACAAGGACGGCACCATCGCCACCCGCGAGGCGGACGACAGCGCCCCCTTCTCGGCGCTGGCCTTCAAGATCGCCACCGATCCCTTCGTCGGCACCCTGACCTTTATCCGCGTCTACTCCGGGGTCCTGAACTCCGGCGACAGCGTGTTCAACTCGGTCAAGCAGAAGAAAGAGCGGGTCGGCCGTATCGTGCAGATGCACGCCAACTCCCGCGAAGAGATCAAAGAGGTACTGGCCGGCGATATCGCCGCCTGTATCGGTCTCAAGGACGTCACCACCGGTGATACCCTGTGCGACCTGAACAACAAGATCGTTCTCGAGCGCATGGAATTCCCGGAGCCGGTGATCTCCGTGGCCGTGGAGCCGAAGTCCAAGGCCGACCAGGAGAAGATGGGCGTGGCGCTGGGCAAGCTGGCCCAGGAAGACCCCTCCTTCCGCGTCAAGACCGACGAAGAGACCGGTCAGACCATTATCTCTGGTATGGGTGAGCTGCACCTGGACATCCTCGTCGACCGCATGCGTCGCGAGTTCAAGGTCGAGGCCAACATCGGTAAGCCGCAGGTGGCCTACCGTGAGACCATCCGTGCCAGCGTCGAGCAGGAAGGCAAGTTCGTGCGTCAGTCCGGTGGTCGCGGTCAGTTCGGTCACGTGGTGCTGCGCATCGAGCCGCTCACCGAAGCGGACAAGGGCGACGACGAAGATATGCACTTCAAGTTCGCCTCCGAGATCGTCGGCGGTGTGGTACCCAAGGAATACGTACCGGCCGTCGAGAAAGGGGCCTATGAGCAGCTGCAGAACGGTGTCATCGCGGGCTACCCGATGATCGACGTCAAGGTCACGCTGTTCGATGGTTCCTACCATGACGTGGACTCCAACGAGACCGCGTTCAAGGTCGCCGCCTCCATGGCGATCAAGGAAGGGGCCAAGAAGGCCAAGGCCGTGCTGCTAGAGCCGATGATGAAGGTCGAAGTCGTGACCCCCGAGGATTTCATGGGTGACGTCATGGGCGACCTGAACCGTCGTCGCGGTCTGGTGCAGGGCATGGATGACTCTTCCTCCGGTAAGATCATCCGCGCAATGGTGCCGCTGGGCGAGATGTTCGGTTATGCGACCGACCTGCGTTCTCAAACCCAGGGCCGTGCAAGCTACTCCATGGAGTTTGCGAAGTACGACGAGGCGCCCTCCAGCGTCGTAGAAGCCGTCATCAACCAGAAAAGTTAACCGTTAGCTAACGAAAGAGGTTATAGCAGTGGCTAAGGAAAAATTTGAACGTTCCAAACCGCACGTAAACGTCGGCACCATCGGTCACGTTGACCACGGCAAGACCACCCTGACCGCGGCCCTGACCCGTGTGTCCGCCGAGGTGTTCGGTGGCGACGCTCGTGCCTTCGACTCCATCGACAACGCTCCGGAAGAGCGTGAGCGCGGTATCACCATCTCTACCGCTCACGTCGAGTACCAGTCCGAAGATCGTCACTACGCTCACGTCGACTGCCCGGGGCACGCTGACTACGTCAAGAACATGATCACCGGTGCTGCCCAGATGGACGGCGCTATCCTGGTCTGTTCTGCCGCCGACGGCCCCATGCCGCAGACTCGCGAGCACATCCTGCTGTCTCGTCAGGTCGGCGTTCCGTACATCGTCGTGTTCCTGAACAAGGCCGACATGGTCGACGACGAAGAGCTGCTCGAGCTGGTCGAAATGGAAGTGCGTGAGCTCCTCAACGAGTACGACTTCCCGGGCGACGACACCCCGATCATCATCGGCTCCGCCCTGATGGCTCTGGAAGGCAAGGACGACAACGGCATGGGCACCACCGCCGTTGCCAACCTGATCAAGGCCCTGGATGACTACATCCCCGAGCCGGAGCGTGCCATCGACCAGCCGTTCCTGATGCCGATCGAGGACGTCTTCTCTATCTCCGGTCGCGGTACCGTGGTGACCGGTCGTATCGAGCGCGGCATCGTCAAGGCCGGCGAAGAGATCGAGATCGTCGGTATCAAGGACACCACCAAGACCACCGTTACCGGTGTCGAGATGTTCCGCAAGCTGCTCGACGAAGGTCGTGCCGGTGAGAACGTCGGCGCCCTGCTGCGCGGCACCAAGCGTGACGACGTCGAGCGTGGTCAGGTTCTGGCCAAGCCGGGCTCCATCACTCCGCACACCAAGTTCGAGGCGGAAGTGTATGTGCTGTCCAAGGACGAGGGTGGTCGTCACACTCCGTTCTTCAAGGGCTACCGTCCGCAGTTCTACTTCCGTACCACCGACGTGACCGGTACCTGTGAACTGCCGGAAGGCGTCGAAATGGTCATGCCGGGCGACAACGTCAAGATGGTTGTCACCCTGATCGCCCCGATCGCCATGGAAGACGGCCTGCGCTTCGCCATCCGCGAAGGCGGTCGTACCGTCGGCGCCGGCGTCGTGGCCAAGATCGTCGAGTAAGCTTGATCGCTCGATGATCGAAGGGGGCTCCTCCAGGAGCCCCCTTTCTGCGCATGCCGCTTCCAGTGTTTGACTCTGGTGGCGGCCATGCCTATAATGCGCATCCTTTGAATGCGTAGGTAGGCGGCAACTGCCGTCGACTTCCATTGGAGTTTAGGGCTAATGCAGAACCAGAAGATTCGCATTCGGTTGAAGGCGTTCGACCATCGCCTGATCGACCAGTCCACGGCGGAGATCGTTGAGACCGCCAAGCGTACTGGCGCTCAGGTGCGCGGTCCGATCCCGCTGCCGACCAATCGTGAGCGCTACACCGTGCTGATCTCGCCGCACGTCAACAAGGACGCGCGCGACCAGTACGAGATTCGCACTCACAAGCGTGTGCTCGACATCGTCGAACCCACCGAAAAGACCGTCGACGCACTGATGAAGCTCGACCTCGCCGCCGGCGTGGACGTGCAGATCAAACTCGACTAAGACCTCACTAGTCACTGCGGCCCAGCGCCTATCGACTTCGTTTAGGCAGCAGCCGCCACGCCGGGATGGCGTCACACAATGTGCTAGTGGAATGCTCTGGAAAGGGCAGCCATAGCGGGTGATAGCCCCGTACACTATTAGGAGACTGAACATGACTATCGGTTTGCTCGGTAAGAAGGCCGGTATGACCCGCGTCTTTACCGAAGACGGCGCTTCTGTGCCCGTAACCGTTATCGAGGTTGAGCCTAACCGCGTGACTCGCGTCAAGTCCGTCGAAGCCGACGGCTACGCCGCGGTTCAGGTGACTACCGGCTCCCGCAAGGCCAAGCACCTCACCAAAGCCCAGGCGGGTCAATTCGCCAAGGCGGGTGTCGAGGCCGGCCGTACCCTGATGGAGTTCCGCCTCGCCGAAGGCGATGAGGCTCCGGAAGTGGGCGGCGAACTCACCGTATCCCTCTTCGAAGCTGGTCAGAAGATCGACGTGACCGGCACCTCCAAGGGCAAGGGCTTCCAGGGCGCCGTCAAGCGTTGGAACTTCCGCACCCAGGACAACAGCCACGGCAACTCTCTTTCCCACCGTGCACCGGGTTCCATCGGCATGTGCCAGACCCCGGGTCGCGTCTTCAAGGGCAAGAAGATGGCCGGCCAGATGGGCAATGCGCGCTCTACCGTGCAGAGCCTGGAAGTCGTCCGTGTCGACGCCGAACGTAACCTGCTGCTGGTCAAGGGCGCCGTGCCCGGTGCCACCGGTAGTGACGTCATCGTGCGCAGTGCCGTGAAAGCTGGCTGAAGGGGATAACACCGATGAATCTGAATCTTGCTGCCGGCGCCGGCACCGTCGAAGTGTCCGACGTCACCTTTGGCAAAGAATTCAACGAAGCGCTGGTTCACCAGGTGGTCACCGCCTATCTGGCCGGTGGTCGTCAGGGCACCCGCGCCCAGAAGAACCGCTCCGACGTGCGTGGCGGCGGCAAGAAGCCGTGGCGTCAGAAGGGCACCGGTCGTGCCCGTGCCGGTACCATCCGTTCTCCGTTGTGGCGTAGCGGCGGCGTGACCTTCGCGGCGCGTCCCCAGGACTACACCCAGAAGGTCAACCGCAAGATGTACCGCGCGGCCATGCGCTCCATCCTCTCCGAGCTGGTTCGTCAGGAGCGCCTGGTAGCCGTCGAGGAGTTTGCCGTCGACGCGCCCAAGACCAAGCAGCTGGCCGCCAAGCTCGGCGAGCTGGGGCTGGAGAAGGTGCTGATCGTCACCGAAGAGGTCGACGAGAACCTGTACCTGGCCGCCCGCAACATCCCCAACGTGGATGTGGTGGACGTGGCTGCCGCCGACCCGGTGAGCCTGGTCGCCTTCGACAAGGTGCTGGCTACCGTTTCCGCCCTGCGCAAATTCGAGGAGAAGCTGGCATGAACCAGGAGCGTGTATTCAAGGTTCTGCTCGGTCCGCACATGACCGAGAAAGCCGCCTTCGCTGCCGAACGCAACCAGTACGTGTTCAAGGTGGCGGATGACGCGACCAAGCCGGAGATCAAGAAGGCCGTGCAGGCCCTGTTCGGCAAGAAGGTCGATCGTGTGCAGGTCCTGAACGTCAAGGGCAAGACCAAGCGCACCGCTCATGGCGTCGGCCAGCGCAAGGGTTACCGCAAGGCGTACGTGACCCTGGCCGCGGGCGAGACGCTCGAAGACTTCTCTGGCACCGAATAAGGGCAGGAGCACGGATCATGGCAGTAGTCAAGACTAAACCCACCTCCGCCGGTCGTCGTCACCTGGTTAAGGTCGTTAACGACGAGCTGCACAAGGGTCGTGGTTATGCCCCGCTGCTCGAGAAGAAGTCTCGCAGCGGTGGCCGCAACAACAACGGTCGTATCACCACCCGTCACGTGGGCGGTGGTCATCGTCAGCACTATCGTCTGATCGATTTCAAGCGCACCAAGGATGGCGTTCCCGCCGTCGTCGAGCGTCTGGAATACGATCCGAACCGCAGTGCCCATATCGCACTGCTCAAGTACCTGGACGGCGAGCGTCGCTACATCATCGCGCCCAAGGGCGTGAAGGCCGGCGATACCCTCGAGTCTGGGGTCAATGCGGCGATCAAGAAGGGCAACGCCCTGCCGCTGCGCAACGTTCCGCTGGGCTCCACGGTGCACTGCATCGAGCTGAAGCCGGGCAAGGGTGCGCAGATCGCTCGCAGCGCCGGTACCAGCGCTCAGCTGGTGGCTCGTGAAGGCAACTACGCCACCCTGCGTCTGCGCTCCGGCGAGATGCGCAAGGTGCTGGCCGAGTGCCGCGCCACCCTGGGCGAGGTGAGCAACTCCGAGCATAGCCTGCGTCAACTGGGCAAGGCCGGTGCCAAGCGCTGGCGTGGCGTGCGTCCGACGGTTCGCGGTGTCGCCATGAACCCGGTGGATCACCCCCACGGTGGTGGTGAAGGTCGCACCAGCGGTGGCCGTCATCCGGTCACTCCCTGGGGCGTGCCCACCAAGGGTCACAAGACTCGCAAGAACAAGCGCACCGACGCACTGATCGTTCGTCGCCGCAAGGCCAAGTAACAGACATTAAGGGGTAACGGCTGTGCCACGTTCACTGAAGAAAGGTCCTTTTATTGACCTTCATCTGCTGAAGAAGGTTGAGGCTGCAGTGGAGAAGAGCGACCGCAAACCGATCAAGACCTGGTCGCGTCGCTCCATGATCCTGCCGAACATGGTTGGGCTCACCATTGCCGTCCATAACGGACGCCAACACGTCCCGGTTCACATCTCCGAGGAAATGGTTGGCCACAAGCTGGGCGAATTCGCTGCAACCCGCACCTATCGCGGTCATGCGGCGGACAAGAAAGCCAAACGGTAAGCCAGAGAGGATTGAGAGATGGAAGTCACTGCTAAGCTGCGTGGCGCTCGTTTATCCGCCCAGAAGGCCCGTTTGGTGGCTGATCAGGTGCGCGGTAAGCCTGTCGCCGAAGCACTCGACCTGCTGACCTTCTCACCGAAGAAGGCCGCCAAGCTGGTCAAAAAGGTGCTGCAGTCCGCCATCGCGAATGCGGAAGAAAACAACGGCATGGACATCGACGAGCTGCGTGTCTCGACCATCTGTGTCGATGAGGGCATGACGCTCAAGCGTATCAAGCCGCGGGCCAAGGGCCGTGCGGACCGTATCTTGAAGCGCACTTGCCACATCACCGTCAAGGTAGCCGAGAAGTAGGAGTCGACCAGATGGGTCAAAAAGTCAATCCAACAGGCATTCGGCTGGGTATCGTCAAAGACCATACCTCCGTCTGGTACGCCGAGCGCGGTGCCTACGCCGATAAACTGAATAACGACCTCGAAGTGCGCAGCTTCCTGGAGGAGCGTCTCAAGAACGCCTCCGTGAGCCGCATCACCATCGAGCGTCCCGCGAACAACGCTCGTATCACCATTCACACCGCTCGTCCGGGCATCGTGATTGGCAAGAAGGGCGAGGACGTCGATCGTCTGCGCCGCGAGGTCACCGCGATGATGGGCGTGCCCGTGCACGTCAACATCGAGGAAGTTCGCAAGCCGGAACTGGACGCCATGCTGGTGGCCCAGAACATCGCCGGCCAGCTGGAGCGTCGCGTGATGTTCCGTCGCGCCATGAAGCGCGCCGTACAGAACGCCATGCGCCTCGGCGCCGGTGGTATCAAGGTGCAGCTGTCCGGTCGCCTGGGTGGCGCCGAGATCGCTCGTACCGAGTGGTACCGCGAGGGTCGGGTTCCGCTGCACACCCTGCGTGCGGACATCGACTACGCCACCTTCGAAGCCCAGACCACCTACGGCATCATCGGTGTCAAGGTATGGGTCTTCAAGGGTGAAATCCTCGGGGGCATCGAAGAGGTTCGCGCCAAGGCCAAACAGCCGCAGGCCGCGCCCTCCAAGAAGAAAGGTTCCAGGTAAGGGGAGAGCGAGTCGATGTTACAACCTAAGCGCATGAAATTCCGCAAGATGCAGAAGGGCCGCAACCGTGGCCTGGCGCATCGCGGTAGCAAGGTCAGCTTCGGCGAGTATGGCCTCAAGGCCACCGGCCGTGGTCGCGTGACCGCGCGTCAGATCGAAGCCGGTCGTCGTGCCATCACTCGTCACGTGAAGCGTGGTGGCAAGATCTGGATCCGTGTCTTCCCGGACAAGCCGATCTCCAAGAAGCCCCTCGAAGTCCGTATGGGTAAGGGTAAGGGCTCCGTGGAGTACTGGGTCGCCCAGATCCAGCCGGGTCGGATCCTGTACGAGATTGAAGGTGTTTCTGAAGAGCTGGCTCGTGAGGCCTTCCGCCTGGCCGCTCAGAAGTTCCCGGTCTCCACCACCTTTGTGAAACGGACGGTGATGTGATGAACGCCCAGGAAATTCGTGAAAAGTCAGTCGAAGAGCTGAACGCACAGCTCCTCGATCTCCTCCGCGAGCAGTTCAACCTGCGCATGCAGAAGGCCACCGGCCAACTGAGCCAGACTCATCTGCTCAAGCAGGTCCGTCGGGATATCGCCCGCGTGAAGACTGTGCTCAACGAGAAGGCAGGTGATTGAGATGGCCGAAGAAAAGAAAGCCCGTACGCTCACCGGCAAGGTGGTGAGCGACAAGATGGACAAGTCCATCGTCGTCATGATCGAGCGCCGTGAGCGTCATCCGATCTATGGCAAGTACATGAAGCGCTCCACCAAACTGCACGCCCATGATGAGGCGAACCAGGCCAAGGCTGGGGATACGGTATCCATTCAGGAAAGCCGTCCGCTGTCCAAGAAAAAGGCCTGGACGCTGGTAGAAGTGGTCGAGCAGGCCAAGGGCTAAGGCTCGGCAAGCGACTTCGTAACCAGTGCAGTCAGATTAGGTTTGGAGAAAACCGATGATTCAGACTCAGACAATGCTGGATGTCGCCGACAACAGCGGGGCGCGCCGGGTGCAGTGCATCAAGGTGCTGGGTGGCTCACATCGCCGCTATGCCCGTGTCGGTGACGTCATCAAAGTCACGGTGAAAGAAGCCATCCCGCGTGGCAAGGTCAAGAAGGGCCAGGTGCTGAAGGCGGTGGTGGTTCGCACCCGTAGTGGTGTTCGCCGTTCCGACGGCTCGCTGATCCGCTTCGACGGCAATGCGGCGGTTCTGTTGAACAACACCAACGAGCAGCCGATTGGTACTCGTATCTTCGGGCCGGTGACTCGTGAGCTTCGTACCGAGAAGTTCATGAAGATCATTTCCCTGGCGCCCGAAGTGCTGTAAGGAGCGAGGCGGACATGCAAAAGATCAAACGTGACGATGAAGTGATCGTCATCGCTGGCAAGGACAAGGGCAAGCGCGGCACCGTCAAGCGGGTTCTCGAAAACCGCTTCGTGGTGTCCGGTGTGAACATGATCAAGCGTCACACCAAGCCGAATCCCATGGCTGGCAATCAGGGCGGTATCGTCGAGCGCGAGGCGCCGATTCACGCGTCCAACGTAGCCATCTTCAACCAGGAGACCGGTAAGGCAGATCGCGTCGGCTTCCAGGTTAAGGAAGACGGTTCCAAGGTACGTATCTACAAGTCGACGCAGACGCAGATCGACGCCTAACGCGAGTCGGGTAGCAAAATGGCGAACTTGAAAGAACGTTATCAGAACGAGGTGGTGGCTCAACTCAAAGAGCAGTTCAGCTACGCCAACGTGATGCAGGTGCCCCGAGTCACCAAGGTGACCCTGAACATGGGCATCGGCGATGCGACCAGCGATAAAAAGCTGATCGAAAATGCCATCGGCGACATGGAGAAGCTCTCCGGTCAGAAGCCGGTGATTACCAAGGCGCGCAAGTCCATCGCGGGCTTCAAGGTGCGTGAGGGCTGGCCGATCGGGATCAAGGTCACGCTGCGTAGTGAGCGCATGTGGGACTTCCTGGATCGCCTGGTGAACATCGCGATCCCCCGCGTTCGTGACTTCCGTGGTCTCAACCCGAAGTCCTTCGACGGTCGTGGCAACTACTCCATGGGGGTGCGTGAGCAGATCATCTTCCCGGAGATCGAGTATGATAAAATCGATCAAGTCCGTGGCCTGGATGTGACCATCACCACCACTGCCAACACCGATGAAGAAGGCCGTGCGCTGCTCAGCGCGCTGAACTTCCCGTTCAAGAAATAAGGGTGGGATCATGGCAAAGAAAAGCATGATTGAGCGCGAACTCAAGCGTACCAAGCTCGTTGCTAAGTACGCCGAGAAGCGCGCGGCTCTCAAGGCCATCATTAACGACGTCAACGCTTCCGATGAAGAGCGCTTCGACGCCACGCTGAAGTTGCAGCAGCTGCCGCGTGACTCCAGCCCGGTGCGTCAGCGTAACCGCTGCCGCGTCACCGGCCGTCCGCACGGCTACTACAACAAGTTCGGCCTCGGCCGTAACAAGCTGCGTGAAGCCGCCATGCGTGGCGATGTCCCTGGGCTCAAGAAGTCCAGCTGGTAAGCCACGTAGAAACATCAGGAGCGCAACGTAATGAGCATGCAAGATACGCTGGCGGATATGTTCACCCGTATCCGCAATGCGCAGATGGCCACCAAGGAGACGGTCACCATGCCGTCCTCCAAGCTCAAGGTTGAGCTGGCCCGCGTATTGAAGGAAGAGGGTTATGTCTCTGACTTCGCCGTCGCCGAAGGTGCTAAACCCGAGCTGACCATCACCCTCAAGTATTTCGAGGGCAAGCCGGTCATCGAGCACATTCAGCGGGTGTCCAAGCCGTCCCTGCGCCAGTACAAGGGCAAGGACGCGCTGCCGAAGGTCGCCGACGGCCTGGGCGTGGCGATCGTTTCCACCTCCAAGGGTGTGATGACCGACCGTGCCGCGCGTCAGGCTGGTATCGGTGGCGAAGTCCTCTGCACCGTATTCTAGGAGTTTGGAATGTCACGCGTAGCCAAATATCCGGTTAAATTGCCCGCTGGCGTCGAGTTCAAGCTCGACGGTGACCAGCTGAGCGTCAAGGGTGGCCAGGGCACCCTCTCCATGACCGTACACCCCGATGTGGTGATCGGTCAGGAAGAGGGCCAGGTGACCTTCGCGCCGAGCGAGTCCGCCAAGAGCTGGGCAATGGTCGGTACTACCCGCGCACTGGTCCAGAACCTGGTCACCGGTGTGTCCGAGGGCTTCACCAAGACCCTCGAGATCAATGGCGTCGGTTACCGGGCTCAGGCCAAGGGCCAGACGCTTAACCTGACACTGGGCTTCTCCCACCCGGTCGATTACACGCTGCCTGAAGGTGTGACGGCGGAAACGCCGAAGAACACCGTCGTCGTGCTGAAGAGCGCGGACAAGCAGAAGCTCGGCCAGGTCGCCGCGGAAATCCGCGCCTTCCGTCCGCCCGAGCCCTATAAGGGCAAGGGTATCCGGTACGGCGACGAGCAGGTCCGCCGCAAAGAAGCCAAGAAGAAGTAAGGCAGGGTTATGAACGCGAAGAAAGAATCTCGTCTCCGTCGTGCCCGCCGCGCTCGCGCCAAGATCCGCGAGCTGGGCGTGTATCGCCTGTGCGTCAACCGTACTCCGCGCCACATCTACGCGCAGATCATCTCGCCGGATGGTGGTAAGGTGCTGGCCAGCGCTTCTACGCTGGACAAGTCCCTGCGTGAGGGTGCGACCGGTAATGCCGACGCCGCCGCCAAGGTCGGTGCGCTGATTGCCGAGCGCGCGAAGGAAGCAGGCATCACCCAGGTGGCCTTCGATCGTGCTGGCTTCCAGTATCACGGTCGCGTCAAGGCTCTGGCCGACGCCGCTCGTGAAGGCGGCCTGGATTTCTAAAGGGTTTTTACGATGGCGAAGAACGAACAGCAAAACGGCGATCTGCAGGAAAAGCTCGTGCAGGTCAACCGTGTCGCCAAGGTGGTCAAGGGTGGCCGTATCTTCGGTTTCACCGCCCTGACCGTCGTGGGCGATGGCAATGGTCGTGTGGGCTTCGGTCGTGGCAAGGCGCGTGAAGTGCCGGTCGCGATCCAGAAGGCCATGGACCAGGCGCGCCGCAACATGGTCAAGGTGACCCTGGCTGGTCATACCCTGCAGTACCCGGTCAAGGCCCGTCATGGCGCCTCCAAGGTGTTCATGCAGCCGGCCTCCGAGGGTACCGGTATCATCGCCGGTGGCGCCATGCGCTCCGTGCTCGAACTGGCCGGCGTCCATGACGTCCTGGCCAAGTGCTACGGCTCCACTAACCCGGTGAACGTGGTGCGTGCGACCGTCAAGGGTCTCGCCTCCATGCAGTCGCCGGAAGACATCGCCGCCAAGCGCGGTCTGTCTGTCGAAGCGATCACGGGGTAAGACACCATGGCAGCGACACTCAAGGTTACCCAGGTCCGTAGCACCATCGGCATCCTGCCCAAGCACAAGGCCACCATGAAGGGCCTCGGGCTGCGCCGTATCGGTCACTCGGTCGAACTGGAAGACACCCCTGCCGTTCGCGGCATGATCCACAAGGTTAACTACCTTGTGCGTGTTGAGGGAGAGTAATCCATGAAACTCAATAGCCTGAGCCCGGCTCCGGGCTCCAAGCACGCCGAAAAGCGTGTTGGTCGTGGCATCGGCTCCGGTCTGGGCAAGACCGGTGGCCGCGGCCACAAGGGCCAGAAGTCTCGTAGCGGCGGCAGCGTCAAGCCCGGCTTCGAGGGCGGTCAGATGCCGCTGCAGCGGCGTCTGCCGAAGTTTGGCTTCACCTCCATGAAGTCCCTGGTCTCCGAAGAGGTTCGCCTCTTCGAACTGGCCAAGGTCGCGGGTGAGGAAGTCACTCTGGAGACCCTGAAGCAGGCCAACGTGCTCAAGGACGCCACGCAATTCGCGAAGGTGATCCTCTCCGGCGAACTGAACAAGGCGGTCACCGTTCGCGGCCTCAAGGTCACCAAGGGTGCCCGTGCCGCGATCGAAGCCGCCGGTGGCAAGGTAGAGGACTAAATGGCTAAGTCAGGAAACATGCCGGCGATGGGCAGCGGTCTGAGTGAACTGTGGGCGCGTCTGCGCTTCGTGCTCCTCGCCATCGTGGTGTACCGGATCGGTGCCCACATCCCCGTGCCCGGTATCAATCCTGACCAGCTTGCTGCCTTGTTCAGGGAGCAGCAGGGCACCATCCTGGGCATGTTCAACATGTTCTCGGGTGGCGCCCTGGAGCGCATGAGTATCTTCGCCCTGGGCATCATGCCCTATATCTCGGCGTCGATTATCATGCAGCTGCTGACCGCGGTCTCGCCCCATCTTGAGCAGCTCAAGAAGGAAGGCGAGGCCGGCCGCCGCAAGATCAGCCAGTACACCCGCTACGGCACCCTGGTGCTGGCCTTCGTTCAGGCCGTCGGCATGTCCGTCGGCCTGGCGGGGCAGGGCATTGCCTACACTGCCGACTTCAGCTTCTATTTCACCGCCGTGACCACCTTCGTGGCCGGGGCGGTGTTCATGATGTGGCTGGGTGAGCAAATTACCGAGAAGGGGATCGGCAACGGCATCTCGCTGCTGATCTTCGCCGGTATCGTCGCGGGCCTGCCCGGCGCCGTGGGGCAGGCCTTCGAGCTGGCCCGTAACGAAGGCGCCTGGAATGTCCTGCCGTTGCTGGCCCTGACGGTGCTGGGTGTGGCCACCGTGGCCTTCGTGGTGTTTATCGAGCGCGGTCAGCGTCGCATCACCGTGAACTACCCGCGGCGCCAGGTCGGCAACAAGATGTACGCCGGCCAGAGCAGCTACCTCCCCCTGAAGGTGAACATGGCCGGCGTGATTCCGGCGATCTTCGCCTCCAGCATCCTGCTGTTCCCGGCGTCTCTGGGGCAGTGGGTCAGCGCGGGGGAAGGGCTCGACTGGCTGCAGTCGGCTTCCCTGGCCCTGGGGCCTGGTCAGCCGCTGTACATCTTGCTTTTCGCCGCGGCGGTGGTATTCTTCTGCTTCTTTTACACAGCGCTGGTCTTCAACCCCAAGGACGTTGCCGACAACCTCAAGAAGTCGGGAGCCTTCCTGCCGGGGATTCGGCCCGGCGAGCAGACCGCTCGCTATATCGATAAGGTCATGACCCGTCTGACCTTCTTCGGTGCCATCTACATCACTGCGGTTTCCCTGATGCCCCAGTTCCTGATCGTGGCGTGGAACGTGCCGTTCTTCTTCGGCGGTACCTCGCTGTTGATCGTGGTAGTGGTCATCATGGACTTCATGGCTCAGGTGCAGTCACACCTCATGTCGCACCAGTACGAGTCGGTGATGAAGAAGTCCAACCTGAAAGGCTACGGTAGCGGCGGCATCATGCGCTAAGGCGCGCCGTACGTGAATTGGAGAGAACGATGAAAGTTCGAGCTTCCGTAAAGAAAATGTGCCGTAACTGCAAGATCATTCGTCGCAATGGCGCCGTGCGTGTCATCTGCAGCGAGCCGCGGCACAAGCAGCGTCAGGGCTGAGCCCTGACGGCTGCGACTCACCGGGTGCCGGCATACCCCTTGCCCTCTCGAGGGTAAAGGGGTATGCTGTTGCGCCTTTTGTAGTAGACCCAATCGAGCAAGCCGCTCAAATTTCGGAGAAAGCTGATGGCCCGTATTGCAGGCGTCAATATCCCGGACAACAAGCATGCGGCGATCTCGCTGACCTATATCTTCGGGATTGGCCGCACTCGTGCACAGGACATCTGTGCCGCGACCGGCATCGCGCCGACTACCAAGATTCAGGAGCTCTCCAGCGACGAGCTGGACACCCTGCGTGCTGAAGTCGGCAAGTACACCGTTGAAGGTGACCTTCGTCGTGATGTGACGCTGAACATCAAGCGTCTCATGGACCTGGGTTGCTATCGTGGTCTGCGTCATCGTCGTAGTCTTCCGCTGCGTGGTCAGCGTACCAAGACTAACGCGCGTACCCGTAAGGGCCCGCGTAAGCCGATTCGCAAATAATTACGCACGTTCTGGCGTTTAGACAGGAAGAAACATCAACATGGCTAACCCGCGTAGTAACCGTAAAAAGGTGAAAAAGCAGGTGGTGGATGCGGTTGCCCACATCCATGCCTCTTTTAACAACACGATCGTGACGATCACAGACCGCCAGGGCAATGCTCTCTCCTGGGCAACTGCCGGTGGTTCGGGTTTTCGTGGTTCTCGCAAGAGCACCCCGTTCGCTGCTCAAGTGGCAAGCGAACGTGCAGCGACCGCTGCAGCCGAGTATGGTGTAAAGAACGTCGACGTGCTGGTCAAAGGCCCCGGTCCGGGCCGTGAGTCCGCCGTGCGCGCACTGAATGCCGCCGGTTTCCGCGTGCAGAGCATCACCGACGTGACGCCCATTCCCCACAATGGCTGCCGTCCGCCGAAGAAACGCCGCGTTTAAGGAGACAGACTCATGGCTCGTTATATTGGACCGAAGTGCAAACTGTCTCGTCGTGAAGGCACCGACCTCTTTCTGAAGAGCGGTGTCACTCCCTTCGAGAAGAAATGCAAATCCGAGCAGATCCCGGGTGTGCATGGCCAGCGCCGTCAGCGTCTTTCCGACTACGGCTTGCAGCTTCGCGAGAAGCAGAAGGTACGTCGTCTCTACGGCGTCCTCGAAAAGCAGTTCCGCAGCTACTACAAGGAAGCCGCCCGCCGCAAGGGCGCGACCGGTGAGGTGCTGCTGCAGCTGCTGGAATCCCGACTGGACAACGTCGTCTACCGCATGGGCTTTGGCTCCACTCGCGCCGAATCGCGCCAGCTGGTCAGCCACAAGGCCATCGCCGTGAACGGCCGTACCGTCAACGTGGCCTCCTACCAGGTCAAGCCCGGTGACGTGGTGTCCGTTCGTGAGAAGGCCAAGAACCAGGCGCGCATTCAGACTGCGCTGTCCATCGCCGCCAACCGCGGTGACATCGCCTGGATCGACGTCGACTCCAAGAAGATGGAAGGCACTTTCAAGGCTCTGCCTGAACGCGGCGACTTGTCTGCCGACATCAACGAAAACCTGATCGTCGAGCTGTACTCGAAGTAAGCCGCATCGCCGGGTGCCTGACGGTGCCCGGCCCACGAATTCGAGTATCCGTTTGGCAGCCTGAAAGGTGTTCTTATGCAGCGTTCAGTGACAGAGTTTCTCCGTCCTCGCGATATCAAGGTCGAAGAGATCAGCGCGCATCGTGCGAAGATCGTGCTCGAGCCCTTCGAGCGCGGCTTCGGCCATACCCTGGGGAATGCGCTGCGTCGTATCCTGCTCTCGTCCATGCCCGGCTGTGCCGTGGTGGAAGCCGAGATCGCCGGTGTCGAGCATGAATACAGCGCGATCGAAGGGGTCCAGGAAGATGTGATCGAGATCCTCCTCAACCTGAAGGACGTGGCGATCAAGATGCATAGCCGCGATGAGGCGGTGCTCTCGCTGAACAAGCAGGGCCCGTCCGTCATCACCGCGGGTGATATCGCCGTCGATCACGATGTCGAGATCGTCAATCCCGAGCACGTCATCGCCCACGTCAACGAAGGCGCCGAGCTGAAAATGCAGCTCAAGATCGCCCGCGGACGCGGTTACGAGCCGGCGGATGCTCGCGAGAGTGCGGATGATGAGTCACGCGCCATCGGTCGCCTGCAGCTGGATGCGACCTTCAGCCCCGTGCGTCGTGTTTCCTATGCCGTCGAGGCCGCGCGTGTCGAACAGCGCACCGACCTCGACAAGCTGATCATCGATCTGGAAACCGATGGCACCCTGGATCCGGAAGAGGCGATCCGTCGCAGCGCCACCATCCTGCAAGAGCAGCTGAGTGCGTTCGTCGACCTGGAAGCCGACAAGGAACAGGAAGTGGTAGAGGAAGAGGATCAGATCGATCCCATCCTGCTGCGCCCCGTAGACGATCTCGAGTTGACCGTCCGCAGTGCCAACTGCCTGAAGGCCGAGAACATCTACTACATCGGTGATCTGATTCAGCGTACCGAAGTGGAGCTGCTGAAGACGCCGAATCTCGGCAAGAAGTCCCTGAATGAGATCAAGGACGTGTTGGCGGCACGCGGTCTGTCCCTGGGCATGCGCCTGGAAAACTGGCCGCCGGCCAGTCTGAAGGACGACAAGGCCTCCGCGTGAGTGTCGACTCGAGTCCCAGTTTGGTAAGGAATCACAACCATGCGTCATCGTAAGAGTGGTCGCCACCTGAATCGTACGAGCTCGCACCGCAAGGCCATGTTCAAGAACATGTGCGTTTCGCTGGTCGAGCACGAAGTGATCAAGACAACCCTGCCCAAGGCCAAGGAACTGCGTCGTCATATCGAGCCGCTGATCACCCTGGCCAAGCAGGACAGCGTTGCCAATCGTCGTCTGGCCTTCAGCCGCACCCGCTCCAAGGAAGCGGTCGGCAAGCTCTTCAACGAGCTGGGTCCGCGTTACGTCGAGCGTCCGGGCGGTTACGTCCGTGTCCTCAAGTGCGGTTTCCGCACCGGCGATAACGCCCCCATGGCCATCGTCGAACTCGTCGACCGTCCGGTCGCCGAGGAGGTCGAGGAAGCCGCCGAGGAGTGATCCCCGGTGGGCCCCGGCCCGGCAATGACAGAAAAACCGGCTCCCTTCGGGGGCCGGTTTTTTGGGCTCTTCGCAGATCAGCGTGACGCCGGAAGGCACATCGCCCCCATGGCCTTGCCATGGGGGCGATTCACATCAGGCTACTATCCAGCTTCCAGCTTGCTGTCAGGCCGTGGCCTCGGTCTTGGCTTTCAGGGCCTTGGCGCGTTCCAGCAGTGGCCTGAGGAAGCGCCCGGTATGCGAGACCTCCATCTCGGCGACCCGCTCCGGGGTGCCCTCGGCGATGATGCGCCCGCCGCCGGAGCCACCCTCGGGGCCCAGGTCCACCAGCCAGTCGGCGGTCTTGATCACGTCCAGGTTGTGCTCGATCACCACGATGGTATTGCCGTGGTCGCGCAGCCGGTGGAGCACCGTCAGCAACTGGCGGATATCCTCGAAGTGCAGCCCGGTGGTGGGCTCGTCGAGGATATACAGGGTCTTGCCGGTATCGCGCTTGGCCAGCTCCCGGGCCAGCTTGACCCGCTGGGCCTCGCCGCCGGACAGCGTGGTGGCGCTCTGCCCCAGGCGGATATAGGAGAGGCCCACGTCCATCAGGGTCTGCAGGCGGCGGGCGATGGCCGGCACCGGCGAGAAGAATTCCAGCGCCTCCTCCACGGTCATGCCCAGCACCTCGTCGATGCACTTGCCCTTGTACTGCACCTCCAGGGTCTCGCGGTTGTAGCGCTTGCCCTTGCAGACGTCGCAGGGCACATAGATATCCGGCAGGAAGTGCATCTCCACCTTGATCATGCCCTCGCCCTGGCACGCCTCGCAGCGTCCGCCCTTGACGTTGAAGCTGAAGCGCCCCGGCTTGTAGCCCCGCGAGCGGGCCTCCTGAGTGCCGGCGAAGAGCTCGCGGATCGGCGTGAAGATGCCGGTGTAGGTGGCCGGGTTGGAGCGCGGGGTGCGGCCGATGGGGCTCTGGTCGATATCGATCACCTTGTCGAGCCGATCGAGCCCCTCGATGCCGGCGTAGGGCGCCGGGGTCAGGGTGGTGGCGTGATTGAGCTCCCGGGCGGCGATGGGCATCAGCGTCGAGTTGATCAGCGTCGACTTGCCGGAGCCGGAGACCCCGGTGACGCAGATGAGCAGCCCCAGGGGCAGCTCCAGGGTGACGTCCTGGAGGTTGTTGCCGGTGGCGCCGGTGAGGCGCAGCACCTTCTGCGGGTTGCCGGGAATCCGGTAGGGCGGCACCTCGATGCGTCGGGTGCCGGCCAGGTACTGGCCGGTCAGGGAATCGGGGTTAGCGGTCACCTCGTCCGGGGTGCCCTGGGCGACGATGCGCCCGCCGTGGACGCCAGCGCCGGGGCCGATATCCAGCACATGATCGGCGGCGCGGATGGCGTCCTCGTCGTGCTCCACCACGATCACGGTGTTGCCCAGGTCGCGCAGGTGTTCCAGGGTCTTGAGCAGGCGGTCGTTGTCGCGCTGGTGCAGGCCGATGGAGGGTTCGTCGAGGATATACATGACGCCCACCAGGCCGGCGCCGATCTGGCTGGCCAGGCGGATGCGCTGGGCCTCGCCACCGGAGAGGGTCTCGGCGCTGCGCTCCAGGGTCAGGTAGTCGAGGCCCACGTTGACCAGGAACTCCAGGCGGGCATGGATCTCGTTGACGATCTTCACGGCGATCTCGCCGCGACGCCCTTCGAGCGTCAGCCGGCGGAAGTAGTCCCAGGCCTCGCCGATGGGCAGGCGCACCATCTCCGGCAGGGTGCGCTCGTCGATATAGACGTGGCGCGCCTCCTTGCGCAGCCGCGAGCCGTGGCAACTGGGGCAGGGCTGGACGGCGATATAGCGGGCCAGCTCCTCGCGCACCGAATTCGACTCGGTCTCCCGGTAGCGGCGCTGTATATTGGGCAGGACCCCTTCGAAGGGGTGTTCCCGGGTCACCCGGCGGCCCCGGTCGCCGACGTAGTCGAAGGCGATGGGATCATGACCGCTGCCGTGGAGGATCACCTCGCGCTCGTGGCGGGCCAGCTCCTGCCAGGGGGTCTCCAGCTCGAAGCGGTAGTGAGCGGCCACCGCCTGGAGCTGGTTGAAGTAGTAGACGCTGCGGCGATCCCAGCCCTTGATCACCCCTTCGGCGAGCGACAGCTCCGGATGGCTGATCAGCTTCTCCGGGTCGAATACCTGCTGCACACCCAGACCATCGCAGCTCGAGCAGGCGCCGGCCGGGTTGTTGAAGGAGAACATGCGCGGCTCGAGCTCGGAGATGGAGTAGCCGCACACCGGGCAGGCGAAGCGCGCCGAGAAGGCGATATCCTCTCGCTCGCCCTCCATGAAGTGCACCATGGCCACGCCGTCGGCCAGGTTGAGGGCGGTCTCGAAGGACTCCGCCAGGCGCTGGGCCAGCCCCTCGCGGACCTTGATGCGGTCCACCACCACGCTGATATCGTGCTTCTTGTTCTTGTCCAGGGGCGCCAGGTCGTCCAGCTCCAGCACCTGGCCGTCGATCATGGCGCGCACGAAGCCCTGGGCGCGCAGCTCGGCCAGCAACTGCAGGTGTTCGCCCTTGCGGCCGGAGACCACCGGGGCCAGCAGCATCAGCTTGCTTCCCTCGGGCAGGGCCAGCACCTGATCGACCATCTGCGAGATGGTTTGGGCCTCCAGGGCCTCGCCATGCTCCGGGCAGCGCGGGGTGCCGGCGCGGGCGAACAGCAAGCGCAGGTAGTCGTAGATCTCGGTGATGGTACCCACGGTGGAGCGCGGGTTGTGGGAGGTGGACTTCTGTTCGATGGAGATCGCCGGCGAGAGCCCCTCGATATGGTCGACGTCGGGCTTCTCCATCATCGACAGGAACTGCCGGGCATAGGTGGAGAGGGACTCCACGTAGCGGCGCTGTCCCTCGGCATAGAGGGTGTCGAAGGCCAGCGACGACTTGCCGGAGCCGGAGAGGCCGGTCACCACGATCAGCTTGTCGCGGGGCAGGTCGACGTCGATATGCTTGAGGTTATGGGTGCGTGCGCCCCTCACCAGGATCCTGTCCATTACCACCTCGCGGTGCGTGCAAAACCTCGATTATACGGCCTGCCCCGAAGCCCCGGCAAAGCCGCCCGGCGCCGGGCTGGCATCGACGGTTAGCGCCCCTTGGCTATTTCCGTGTTACGGCTATGGCCTCGTGCTTTCCCCCGGTGGGGGCGAGCCGCTAGAATATGGGCCTCCACGACGGCGGCCCTGCCGTCGCTACCGCTTCCTGGAATTCGCTATTCGCATGGTCTCTCGCCTGTTACGCGCCACCGAGCGCCGTGCCATCGTCGGCCTCTCCGGCCTCTACGCCACCCGCATGCTGGGCCTGTTCATGGTGCTGCCGGTGCTGGCCCTCTATGCCGGCGAGCTGGAGGGGGCCACGCCGCTGCTGATCGGCCTGGCCCTGGGGGGCTATGGCCTGACCCAGGCCATCCTGCAGATTCCCTTCGGGCTGCTCTCCGATCGCCTGGGGCGCAAGCCGGTGATCGCCTTCGGCATGCTGCTCTTCCTGCTCGGCAGCCTGGTGGCGGCCAGCGCCGACAGCATCGCCCTGGTGATCCTGGGGCGCTGCCTGCAGGGCAGCGGCGCCGTGGCCGCCGCCATCATGGCGCTGCTGGCCGACCAGACCCGGGAGGAGGTGCGCACCGCCGCCATGGCCAGCATCGGCCTCTCCATCGGCGTGGCCTTCGCGGTGGCCATGGTGCTGGGCCCCTGGCTGGCCGCGGCCTTCGGCCTGGGGGCGATCTTCTGGGTCACCGCCGCCCTGTCGCTGGTGGGGCTGGTGGTGCTCTGGGGCCTGGTGCCTCGGGCCCCGCAGCGCCGCCATCGCGACGTGGGGCTGGACCGCGCCCAACTGCGTAGCGTGCTGGGCCGTGGCGACCTGCTGCGCCTGGACTTCTCCATCTTCGCCCTGCACCTGCTGTTGATGGCGCTGTTCGTGGCGATCCCCCTGCGCCTGCTCGACGCGGGCCTGGCGGTCGAGCATCATGGGTGGGTCTATCTTGGCATCATGGGGCTGGCCTTCGTCGGCATGGTGCCGTTGGTGATCATCGCCGAGAAGCGCCGCCGCATGAAGACGATGTTCCTGCTGGCGGTGGCCGGGCTGGGGCTATGCAGCCTGGGGCTGGGCCTGGCCGGGGAGGGGCGCTGGGGCCTGCTGGGCTGGCTATTGGGCTTCTTCGTGGCCTTCAACCTGCTCGAGGCGACCCTGCCGTCGATGCTCAGCAAGCTGGCGCCCGCCGGTGCCAAGGGCACCGCCATGGGGGTCTACTCCACCGGGCAGTTCCTGGGGGCCTTCCTGGGTGGCGTCCTGGGCGGGGCCCTGGTGCAGTGGGGCGGGCTGGAGGCGGTCTTCTATGGCGCGGCCCTGATCGGCCTGCTATGGCTGGGGGTGATCGCCGGCATGGCGCCGCCACCGCACCTCTCCAGCGAGGTGGTGGCCCTGGGCGACGAGCCCCAGGACGCCCTGGATTCATTGATGGAGCGCCTGGCCGAAGTGGCCGGCGTCGAGGACGTACTGGTCGTGCCGGAGGAGCGGGTCGCTTATCTCAAGGTGGACCGCCAGCGGCTCGACAGCGAGGCCCTGGCCCGAGTGGCCGGGAAACGAGAAGAGTAAGCGACTCCGCCCTCCGGGGCGGAGCCTACCCGAACCGAGGTGGGTGCCCGTGGGCGCCCCGCAATCGAGGAGTCAACTATGGCCCGTGGTGTCAACAAGGTCATCCTGATCGGCAACCTGGGACAGGATCCGGAGGTGCGTTTCCTGCCTTCCGGTAACCCGGTGGCCAACCTGCGTATCGCCACCACCGACAGCTGGACCGACCGCCAGAGCGGCCAGCGTCAGGAACGTACCGAATGGCATAGCGTGGTGCTCTTCAACAAGCTGGCGGAGATCGCCCAGCAGTACGTCAAGAAGGGCTCGCGCATCTATATCGAGGGGCGCCTGCAGACTCGTAAGTGGCAGGGCCAGGACGGCCAGGACCGCTACAGCACCGAGATCGTCGCCAACGACATGCAGATGCTCGACAGCCGCGGTGGTGGCCAGGGCGGGGACTATCAGCAGCAGGGCAACTATGGTGGCGGCATGCCCCAGCAGGGCGGCTATGGCGGTCAGGCCGGCGGTTATGGCAATGCCCCCCAGCAGCCGGCTCCTCAGCCCGCACCCCAGCAGGGGGGCTATGGTCAGCAGCCGCCGCAGCAACCCCAACGGGCGCCGCAGCAGCCGCCGGCCCAGCAGCCCCCGGCCCAGGGCGGTCAGGGCAACAATTATGGCGCGCCCAACCCGGGCAACTTCGACGACTTCGATGACGAGATCCCGTTCTAAGCAACGCAGCACATCGATGGGCAGCGGAGGCGCTTGAGTGAAGCTATTGATCCTGGATGCCGGGCATTGCCTGAGCCTGGCGCTGGTGCGCCTGGCCAGCCGGCGCGGCGATACCGAGCTGGTGATAGAGCCGGGGCTCGAACTGAGTCCCGCACGGCTGGCCGAGGTGGCTCCGGATGCCTTGGTGATTCCCCCCATGGCGCAGCCGATCAGCGCCGAGCCGGCGGCGGTGCAGGCCCATGCCGAGGCGGTGGAGTCCTGCCTGTCGGCCTGCGCCGAGGCGGGGGTGCCCCTGGTCTGGTGCGTCTCGGATCAGCTCTACGAGGACGGCCATGAGACCGCCATCGACGAGCATGTGATTCCGGCGCCCCGGGACGAGAGCCTGCGCCGCCTGATCACCACCGGCGATCGCATTCGCGAGGGCTTGCCGCGCCACCTGATTGTGCGCCTGGGGCCCTTGTTCGCCCTGGACGGCGGCCATGCCTGGCTGGGTGAGCTGCTCGAGCGCCTGATGGCCGGGGAGGAGATTCGTGCCGCCGAGGACGTGATCTTCTGCCCGACCTCGGCGGACGCCGCGGCCATGGCCCTGCTCGGCATGCTCCAGCAGCAGCACTGCGGCGCCGACGCCTGGGGGGCGTATCACCTGGCGGGGACCGAGCCGGTCAGTGCCTACACCTTCGCCTCCCTGGTGCGTACCCAGTTGGAGACCCGCCTGGCGGGGCTCGGGGAGTCGGTGGCCCTGGGGCCCATCAAGGCCCTGAATCACCACCACGACCAGCCGCTGCGCCGGGTGCTCAACTGTCGCCGGGTGCTGGAGGCCTTCGGGGTGCACCAGAAGCCCTGGCGCCTGGAGGTGGGGCTGATGCTCGACGCCTGGTGCAAGGCACGCCAGGAGGTGGAAGCATGAACCTGGCGCGCAGCCTGCTCTTCTATGCCGGCTACTTCCTGGCCATGCTGGTCAGCGGGGTGCTCTTCCTGCCGCTGGCCCCGCTGCTGCCGTTACGGGATCGCTATCGTCTGCTCAATCTCTACAACCACTTTATCCTGGCCTGGTTCCGGCTGGCCTGCGGAGTGCGCTACGAGATCGAAGGGCGCGACCGCCTGCCGTCGGGCCCCTGCGTGATCCTCGCCAACCACCAGTGCGAGTGGGAGACCATCTACCTGCAGATCCTCAAGCCGCCGGTCTGCACGGTGCTCAAGCGGGAGCTGCTGCGGATTCCCATCTTCGGCTGGGGGCTGCGCCTGCTGCACCCCATCGCCCTGGATCGCTCCAAGCCGGCCCGGGCCATGAAGCAGGTGCTCAGCCAGGGCAAGCGGCGCCTGGAGGAAGGGCTCTCGGTGCTGATCTTCCCCGAGGGCACCCGGGTGGCCCCGGGCCAGCGCAAGCGCTACAACAAGAGCGGGGCGGTGATCGCCTGTCGTGCCGGGATGCCGGTGGTGCCTGTGGCGCATAACGCCGGGGAGCGCTGGCCGGGGCGTCACTGGGTCAAGAACCCGGGGACCCTGCGCCTGGTGGTGGGGGAGCCCATCGACACCGCGGGGCGCACGCCCGAGGAGGTGCTGGTGGAGACCGAGGCCTGGATCGAGGCGCGCCTGGCGGAGATCTCCGAAGTGCCGCGGCCGCAGCCGGCGGAGTCCGCGCCCAAGGGGGCCGAGTCCACGGCCAGGGTACAGGAGTGACCGGCTAGGCGAGACGACTCGCGACCTACAAGAACGGCGCCCCAGGGGGCGCCGTTCTTGTGTCGGGGCGAGGAGGCCTTAGCCCTCGAATTTCTCCAGCACCAGGCAGGCGTTGGTGCCGCCGAAGCCGAAGCTGTTGGAGAGCACTCGCTTGACCGCCACGCCGTCGCGACGCTGGGTGACGATATCGAAGCCGTCGGCCTGGTCGTCGAGGGTCTCGACGTTGGCGGAGGCGGCGATGAAATCGTTCTCCATCATCAGCAGCGAGTAGATCGCCTCCTGCACGCCGGTGGCGCCCAGGGAGTGGCCGGTCAGCGACTTGGTGGAGCTCATCGCCGGGGTGGTGTCGCCGAAGACCTCGCGGATCGCCTTGAGCTCGGCCACATCGCCCACCGGCGTGGAGGTGCCGTGGGTATTGATGTAGTCGATGGGGCCATCGACGCCGGCCATGGCCTGGCGCATGCAGCGCACCGCGCCCTCGCCGGAGGGGGCGACCATGTCATGACCGTCCGAGGTCGCGCCATAGCCGACGACCTCGGCATAGATGGTGGCGCCGCGCGCCTTGGCGTGCTCCAGCTCCTCGAGCACCAGCATGCCGCCGCCGCCGGCGATGACGAAGCCGTCACGGGCCTGGTCGTAGGGCCGGGAGGCCTGCTCCGGGCTCTCGTTGTACTGGGTGGAGAGGGCGCCCATGGCATCGAAGAGGCACGACAGGGTCCAGTGCTCCTCCTCGCCGCCGCCGGCGAAGACCACGTCCTGCTTGCCCAGTTGGATCTGCTCCACGGCGTTGCCGATGCAGTGGGCCGAGGTGGCGCAGGCGGAGGAGATGGAGTAGTTGACGCCCTTGATCTTGAAGGGGGTCGCCAGGCAGGCGGAGACGGTGCTGCCCATGGTGCGGGTGACCCGGTAGGGGCCGACCCGGCGCAGGCCTTTCTCGCGCATCACGTCGGCGGCCTCGACCTGGTTGGCGCTGGAGGCGCCGCCGGAGCCGGCGATCAGGCCGGTGCGCTCATTGGAGACCATCTCCGGGGTCAGGCCCGAGTCTTCGATGGCCTGGGCCATGGAGACATAGGCGTAGGCGGCCGCGTCGCCCATGAAGCGGCGCAGTTTGCGGTCGATCAGGGCGTCCAGGTCGATATCCACGGCGCCGGCCACCTGGCTGCGGAAGCCGCGTTCGGCGTATTCATCCTTGAAGCGAATACCGGAGCGCCCGGTCTGGAGCGCCTCGAGCACCTGATGACGGTCGTTACCGAGGCAGGACACGATGCCCAAGCCGGTGACTACCACTCGTCGCATGGGAGCCTCCTGGTCAGAAATTCGCGGTGGAGGTGAACAGGCCGACGCGCAGGTCGTTGGCCTGATAGATATCACGGCCGTCGACGGACACGGTGCCGTCGGCGATGCCGAGGATCAAGCGCCGGGTGATGATGCGCTTGATATTGATTCGGTAGGTGACCTTCTGGGCATCCGGCAGGATCTGGCCGGTGAACTTCACCTCGCCACAGCCCAGGGCACGACCGCGGCCCGGGTGACCCAGCCAGCCCAGGTAGAAGCCGACCAACTGCCACATGGCATCCAGGCCCAGGCAGCCGGGCATCACCGGGTCGCCGGGAAAGTGGCAATCGAAGAACCACAGGTCCGGATGGATATCGAGCTCGGCGATCAGCTCGCCTTTGCCGTGCTCACCGCCCTCCTCGTGGATACGGGTGATACGGTCGAGCATCAGCATATTGGGTGCCGGCAGCTGGGCATTGCCCGGGCCGAAGAGTTCACCTTGGCTGCATGCCAGCAGCTCATCGCGGCTGAAGGAGTGTTGCTTGATCACAGAGTCGTTCCGAGAGTCGCAGTTTTTATAGGCCGCATGCATCACGGCACTAGGCATTCTACTTTCCGGCGGCGGCGATTGCACGTTGCGACGAAAGCAGATTAAAGCTTGCTCATCAAGCGCCGATAGCTTTTCCTAACGGGTGGCGCCTGCCATCACACTCTTTCAATCTCCGGGTCGATCCTATGTGGCCTAGTTTTACGCTCGACCGTCCCCTGATCTGGGGCGGCCTGATCGCCATGTCGGTCATCGGTTGGTTGCCCAACCTGTGGCTGCGCCTGGTGGCCATGGTCATCATGTTGCTGGGCCTGATGGACCTGTGGCGTCAGGTGAGTCGGGAGGGGCAGCGTCGTCGGCTGCTGGAGAGTGCCCTCCAGCTCTCCGCCGATGGCGTGGTGATCTGCGATGCCAATAACCGTATCGTCGCCATCAACCCCGCCTTTACCCGCATCACCGGGTACAGCGTCGATGAGGTACTGGACAAGCCGATGTCGATGCTCGCCTCCGAGCGTCAGGACAAGGCCTTCGATGAGCGCTTCCGTCAGGCCCTCCAGGGGCAGGGGCGCTGGGAGGGCGAGGTATGGAGTCGCCGCAAGCATGGCGATCAGTACCCGGAATGGCTGCGGGTCCAGGTGCAGGCCGATGCCAAGGGGCGCATCACCCACTATGTCTCCCTGTTCACCGATATCTCCCGCCACAAGGCCCGGGAGCAGGACCTGCAGCGGATCGGCTTCGAGGACCCGTTGACCGGCCTGCCCAACCGCCGGCGCCTGCATGACCTGATGGGCTCGCGGCTGCGCTCCCTGCGTGCCGGCGAGACGCTGGACATGGCGCTGATCGATATCGATGCCTTCAAGTCGGTCAACGATGCCCTGGGCGTCGACAAGGGCGATCGCCTGCTGGCCAACTTCGCCCAGCGCCTGGCGCGCCAGGTGGCCGGCGGGGTGGTGGGACGGATCGGCGGCGACGAGTTCCTGGTGATGCGTACCACCACCTTCGATGACCATGATCGCTGGGTCGAGGAGCTGCGCGAACACCTGGGCATGCCCTTCGAGCTGGAGGGGCAGACCCTGCGCCTGGGGATCACCATCGGCAGCTGTCGGGGCCCGGAGGATGGGCGCGATTCCGGGGTGCTGTTCCAGCGCCTGGAGTCGGCGCTCTATACCGCCAAGCGTCATGGCCGCAATCAGCATCAGCGCTTCCGGCCGGCCCTGGACGTGGCGGGGGATCACCAGCTGGCGCTGGTCAACGCCCTGCGCAACGCCCTGGCCACCGGCACCCAGCTGGAGCTCTTCTATCAGTCCCAGCATCGCATCGACAACGGCGGGCTGGTGGGCTTCGAGGCGTTGCTGCGCTGGCGTCACCCGGAGCTGGGCATGGTCTCGCCGGCGGATTTTATCCCTCTGGCGGAGCGCCATGGCCTGATGGTGTCCCTGGGGCGCTGGGTCATCGAGCAGGCGGTGGGGCAGCTGGCCAGCTGGCGGCGCGCCGGCATGCCGGCGGTCCCGGTGTGGGTCAATATCTCGGCGCTGCAGCTGATCCAGGGGGACCTGGAGGCGCAGCTGGCCGCCTGCCTGACCGAGTTCAAGGTGCCGCCCCGGCTGCTGGGGCTGGAACTGACCGAGTCGGTGCTGCTCGACGAGCGGGCGGGGGATATCTATCCGCGCCTGGCGGTGTTGCAGGAGCGGGGCCACCAGATCGCCATCGATGATTTCGGCACCGGCTACTCCTCGCTGAGTTACCTCAAGCGCCTGCCGGTGGACAAGCTCAAACTCGACCGCGCCTTCGTGCGCTCCCTGCCGGAGGATCCGGCCGATGCCTCCATCGTCGCCGCGGTGCTGGCCATGGCCGAGGGCCTGGGCCTGGAGGTGGTCGCCGAGGGGGTCGAGGAGAAGGCGCAGCTGGAGTATCTGGCCAGCCATGGTTGCCCCATGGTGCAGGGCTTCATGTTCTCGCGGCCGCAGCCGGCGGCGGAGGTGGAGGCGGCCTGGCTGACGCCGCCTCCACCTCCGCCCGGGCCGCCTCCGGCCTCCGCTACCCTGTCAGAGGCGATCCAGGCAGGTTGATCAGGCGGGTTGATCAAGGCCCCGCGCGCCTCGTCGTGCCGTGCGGGGTGAGGCTCGACCCCAGGCGTCGACACAGCCACCAGCAGAGCCGGCCCCCGAATTCAGCCATAGTCGCCAGGTCATCCCGGGGTTTATCAGGGCTGCCCGACCATAGGCGCGGGGCGCGCCCCCGGCTTGGCCAGCAGCAGATGGCAGGTGCCGATGCTGCGCTCCAGGAAGCCCCCCTCGCAGTAGCAGAGATAGTAGCGCCACATGCGAATAAAGCGCTCGTCGTAGCCCAGGGCGCGGACTCGCTTGAGGTTGGCCTCGAAGCGCTGGCGCCACTCGCGCAGGGTGCGCGCATAGTGGGGGCCGATCTCGTCCAGGGCCAGCACGTTCAGGGAGCTGGCGCGGCGCATGGCGTCGAGGATGGCGCCATGGGAGGGCAAGAAGCCGCCGGGGAAGATATAGCGCTTGATGAAATCCATCTCGCGCTTGGCGGCCTCGAAGCGCTGATCGCGGATGGTGATGGCCTGGAGGATGGCCAGGCCGTCGTCGCCGAGCAGGCGATCCAGGGTCGCCAGGTAGGTCTCCAGGTATTGATGGCCCACCGCCTCGATCATCTCCACCGAGACCAGGCGGTCGAAGCGTCCCTCCAGTTGGCGATAGTCCTGCTTGAGCAGGGTGATGCGCTCTTCCAGTCCCTCCTCGGCGATGCGTCTGGCAGCATGCGCGTACTGCTCCTCGGAGATGGTGGTGGTGGTGACCCGGCAGCCGCGTGTCTTGGCGGCATGGATGGCCAGGCCGCCCCAGCCGGTGCCGATCTCGAGCAGGTGATGCTCGGGGCGCACGTCCAGACGCTCCAGCAGCAGGTCGAGCTTGTGGGTCGAGGCCTCCTCCAGGCTCGCCTGGGGGTGGGGGAAGACGGCGCTGGAGTACATCCAGTGGTGCCGGTCCAGGAAGGTGGCGAAGAGCGCGTTGCCCAGGTCGTAGTGGGCGGCGATATTGCGCCGGGAGCCCGCGAGGCTGTTGCGCTGCAGCCGGAGCAGGGCGCCGAGCAGCCAGCGCCCCAGCCGTGCGCTGCCGGTCTCGATCTCGCCATTGACCCGCTCCAGGTTGCTGGCGAAGAGGCGCACCAGGCTGACCAGGTCGTCGCACTCCCAGTCGCCGTCCATATAGGCCTCCGCGGCCCCCAGGGTCCCGCCCAGGGCCAGGCGCCGCCAGGCCCGTGGGTCGCGGATCACCAGGGTGGCCTGGAGCGGGCCTCCGCGCCCCAGGAGCCGGCGGCGATCCGCCTCCACCAGGGTCAATTGGCCGCCCTCCAGCCGATCCAGCTGGTGCAGCAGGCGATCCTTGAGCCAGCGCCCCAGGCGGTCGTCGCGGCTCGGGGCGGGGCGGTCTTCGGCGGTGCGCCATGTGTTCACTGGGAGGTCTCCTTGCGCTGGGGGTGGTCATGCACCGGGACGCCCTTGAGCCATAGGCGCAGGGCCTCCAGGTGAATGCCGGCCCGGGTCTTGAGATTCATCAGCGGTTGGCGGGCCAGGGCGGCCAGCAGGGCGCCGCGGGTGGCGGGGCGGGCGCCGAGGGTCAGGGTGGCATCGAAGTGACGCTCCCCCGCCCGGTGGTTCTCCATATGCATCAGCAAGCGCTCCCCGGGGGCGTTGAAGCGCCAGCGGTAGGTCATGTCCATGGGGTTGAAGGGGGAGACATGCATCGCCTTGGCGAACTCGGCCCGGTGCTGGTGACGCCCCGGCGTGACCCGGCAGGCATAGGTGGTGCGCTCGCCCCAGGGGGTATTGCTTACCTCGCCGAGCAGGGCGCGCAGCTCGTCCGCGGCGTCGTAGGCGTAGTAGAGGGTGATGGGGTTGAAGCCGCTGCCCAGGGTGCGCAACTGGGTAAGCACGCAGATGCGGCCGTCGGGGGCCTCGCCCAGCTGCTCGCGCAGGGCGCGGCGCACCGCCTCCGCCAGGGGCAGGTCGTGGGGGGCCAGGTAGTCCTCGCGGCGAAAGCGCGCCAGGGCCGGACCGCGGGCGCTGAACCCTGGCACCCCGTCGAAGAGTTCGGGCAACTCGGCCAGGTCCAGCCAGGCCATCCACAGCCGATAGGTGAAGGCGTGGCGACGGGGCAAAAAGCGGCGATGGCGCAGCTCGCCCCGGTAGATGCGTGAGCGCAGCCGGTCGGCGGGAATCATGCCAGGCCCTCGAGCGTCTCGCGCCGGGGGGCGTCGGCTTCCTGGCAGCCCAGCGCCTCGGCGACGCGCAGGGCGCTCCAGACGCCATCCTCATGGAAGCCATTGCGCCAGTAGGCGCCGCAGAAATGGGTGTGGCGCACGGGGCCCGAGATCTCGGCGTGGCGCGCCTTGGCCGCCTCGCCGGCCAGGGTGAACTGGGGATGGGCGTAGCGGTAGCGACCGAGGATCTTGGCCGGGTCGATGCTGGCGGTGTCGTTGAGGGTCACGCAGAAGGTGTGCGGCGCCTCCAGGCGCTGGAGAATATTCATGTCATAGGTCACCGAGACCCGCGCCGCCTCGCCGCGACCATCCAGGCGGTAGTTCCAACTGGCCCAGGCGCGCCGGCGACGCGGCAGCAGCCGCGTGTCGGTATGCAAGACCACCGCGTTGTCCTGATAGGGCAGGGCGGAGAGCACCTGGCGCTCCGCGGGACTGGGATCCTCCAGCAGCGCCAGGGCCTGATCGGCATGGCAGGCCAGCACCACCTGATCGAAATGCTCGAGTCCCGCCGGGGAGCGCAACTGGACGCCATCCGCTCGGCGACGGATGCCCCTGACCGGGGTGGCCAGGCGGATTCGCTCGGCATAGGGGGCGGTGAGTGCCGGGATATAGCTGCGCGAGCCCCCCACCAGGGTGTACCACTGGGGGCGGTCATTGAGCGACAGCAGGCCATGGTTGCGGAAGAAGCGCAGGAAGAAGACCAGCGGGAAGTCGCGCATGTCCCCCAGGCTGGCCGACCAGATGGCGGCACCCATGGGCAGCAGGTATCGGTGCTGGAAGTCGCGTCCGTAGCCGTTGGCCGTCAGGTAGTCGCCTAGGGTCAGGTCGGCGGGCAGTTCCCCCCGCTCCAGGTCCCGCAGCGCCTGGCGATTGAAGCGCAGGATCTGCGCCAGCAGCCGATAGAAGCGCGGCCGCAGCAGGTTGCCGCGCTGGGCGAAGAGCGACCCCAGGGTATGGCCGTTGTACTCGAAGTCGACGCCGAGCTCATGCACCGAGAAGCTCATCTCGGTGGGCTGGGAGGCCACCCCCAGGCGGGCCAGCAGGCGCCGGAAGTGGGGGTAAGTCCAGTCATTGAAGACGATAAAGCCGGTGTCGATGGCGTAGTCGCGGCCATCGAGGCGGATGTCCATGGTGGCGGTATGGCCGCCGAGGCGCTCCTCGGCCTCGAAGAGGGTGACCCGGTGGCGGCCGGAGAGGTACCAGGCGGCGGCCATGCCGGCGATGCCGCTGCCGACCACGGCGATATGCTGGGGCGCCTCGGGGGCGAAACGGGTGGTCATGGGCGGCGCTCCGCTGATGAGTCCGGTGAGTGAGCCGGGGCGCGACTCAGGCGCCTGCCGATTCGATGCCTCAGGCCGACGGGCAGGAGGCCCAGCAGCTTGAGCCAGAGGGTGAGGCGACGCGGGAAGTGGATGTCCAGGCGGTGCGCCTCCAGGCCGGCGACGATGATTCGGGCGGCGGCCTCCGGCTCGACACGGCATGGCATGGGGAAGTCGTTGCGGTCGGTGAGCGGCGTGCGCACGAAGCCGGGGTGGATCAGGCTGACGTCGATGCCCTCGGCGTCCAGGTCGAGACGCAGGGACGCCAGGAAATGGCTGAGCGCCGCCTTGGACGCCCCATAGGCCTCGGCGCGGGGCAGCGGCAGGTAGGCGGCGGCGCTGGAAGTGGCGGCCAGCAAGGGGGGGGCGCCCTCGCGGCGGGCCCGGCGCAGCAGGGGCAGGGCCGCCTCCACGCAGTAGATGGCGCCGAAGAGGTTGGGCGCGAAGACCCGCTCGACCAGGGCGCTGTCGAAGGTCCGGGCATCCAGGTATTCGCAGGTGCCGGCGTTGAGAATGGCCCAGTCGAGGCCGCCGAAGGCCGATTCGAGGCGGCTGGCGGCCTCGCGTACCGCCTCCCGGTCGCTCACGTCCAGGGGCAGGCAGAGCGCCTGGGGGTAGGGAGCGGCCAGCTCGTCCAGGGCCTCGGGGTTGCGGGCGCTCAGCGCCACCCGGTGGCCCGCCTCGAGCAGTCGGCGGGCCAGGGCCAGGCCGATCCCGGAAGTGGCCCCGGTCAACCAGATGCGGCGTGTCGTCTTGGAATCGCTCATGGCTCCCCGTCCTGCGTGGTGTCAGCGTCACTCGCTGATACGCAATCGGGCAGCGAGTGGATTCAGTCGGCGAGGCGGCGTTTCACCCAGCGCACGCCTGGCCCCAGCAGCGGGAGGTGCTCGTAGAGCATGGCGCCGGCATCGAAGTAGTCGCGATGCCGGCAGACCCGCGCCGGGTCGGCGGTGGCGAATGTCAGGTGGGAACACCCCTCGACCCGAATGGGTCGTCCACCGGCCAGGCGCGGATGCCTCAGGGTCATGAGCCAGGTCACGAAGGCGGTATCGCCCTGGCGCTGGCGCTCATGGAAGTCGAAGCGGCAGTCGATGACCCTGGCGTAGAGGCTGGCGAAATAGGCCTCCAGCGCCGCCCGGCCCTCGACCCGATGCACGGGGTCGGTGAAGACCACGTCATCAGTGTATACCCTGTAAAGGTTTTTTGTATAGCTTTTGTCTAGCTTGTTGAAGAAGGCGCAGAACGCCTCCAGGTCGGGATCAGGGCTCATCGGGCCTCCGGGCGCGGTGGGATCAGGACTTCAGGGCGGCGAAGGCATCCAGGGCACGCTGGCGGGCGGCCTTGTGATCGACGATGGGCGCCGGGTAGCCCTGGGCGCGGCGTACCGCCTCGGGAGGATCATGGCGCTGCTTGGGGTCGACCTTGGACAGTTCCGGTACAAGGTCGGCGATAAAGCGGCCGTCGGGATCGAAGCGCTTCGACTGGGTCGTGGGGTTGAAGATGCGGAAGTAGGGCGCCGCATCGGTGCCGGTGGAGGCGGCCCATTGCCAGCCGCCGTTGTTGGCACAGAAGTCGCCATCCACCAGGTGGCGCATAAAGAAGGCCTCGCCGCGACGCCAGTCGATCAGCAGGTGCTTGCTGAGGAACATGGCGCTGATCATGCGCAGCCGGTTGTGCATCCAGCCGCTGGTGACCAGCTGGCGCATGGCGGCATCGACGATGGGGTAGCCGGTGCGCCCTTCGCACCAGGCCCGGAAGGCCGCCTCGTCGTCCCGCCAGGCCAGCGCCTCGGTATGCGGCTGGAAGGCGCGGTGGCGGCAGACCGCCGGGAAGGTCGCGGCGATATGCCGATAGAACTCTCGCCACACCAGCTCGTTGACCCAGGCCGCGAGGCCCGCATCGCCTTCCGTCAGACGGCCGTCGTTCTCCGTCAGCACCGCCTGCAGGCACTGGCGATGGGAGAGCATGCCCAGGGCCAGGTAGGGGGAGAGCTCGCTGGTGCCGGCCACCGCGGGGAAGTCGCGCTGCGCCCTGTAGTGGCGCCCGCGATAGCGCAGGAAGCGGCTCAGCCGCTCCTCGGCGGCGCGGCTGCCGGCGGGCCAGCGGCGGCTTGCCACCGGCCGGTCATCCATGGCCGGGCATGGCGGCAGGGGCTCGCCGTCGATGGCCAGTGGCGCCTGCGCCTCGGGGGTGGGCGAGAGGGCCAGCCGCTCGGCGTCCAGGTGGCGGTGCCAGGCGCGGCCGAAGGGGGTAAAGACCTTGTAGGGCTTGCCCTGGCCGGTGAGCAGCTCACCGGGGGCGAAGGCCACACCGTCATGGTGGCCGGTCACCTCCACGCCCCGGGCCGCCAGGGCCCGGGTGACGGCACGGTCGCGGTCCGCCTCGTCCAGGGGGTAGTCGTGGTTGAAGTGCAGCCGCCTGGCGCCGAGGGACTCGACGATGGCGCCTAGCGCCTCGGGGGCGGCGGCGAAGTCGCCGATGTCCCGCTGCAGCAGGGGAATATTGAGGCCGGCCAGGTCATCGGCCAGGGCGGCGACGCCGCGGCGCAGGAAGTCGAGGCAATTGGCGCCGTGACCGTGGGCGCGCCATTGGTCGGGACAGTGCAGGAAGACGCCCACCACGGGCCCCTGGCGGGCCGCCGCGGCCAGGGCGCGGTGATCATGAATGCGCAGGTCGTTACGGAACCAGACCAGAACGGGAGTGGCAGGCATCGGGCCTCCTTGTCTTCAGGCATCGTACTCGTCTCGGGGGGATCGAGCCCCGGGACTGCACTGGGAGCAGCCTCGCGAAGACGCTGTTAATCCTTCCCTGGACGCTCGACTTTCTCGTCCATGATAAAGACGCTTCGCTCTGGCTTGCTCCCAGCGCTCCTTCAGAGGCATCGCTTGGTTAGAGTCGTTCGCCCAGCGCCTGGATGGCGGCCTGGGGCGTCTCGCCCAGCAGGGTGACCCGGGTGGCCTCCAGCTCGGCGGCACGAATGCGTGCCACCGGGCCGCACAGCCCCAGGGGCACCGCCAGCTGCTCCGCCAGGCGGGGCAACTGGCGGCGCACCAGGTCGGCACGCTCCGCCTGGCCGCTGCACAGCACCAGGGCTACCGCCTTGAGGCGCTCGGCGGCCAGGGGCCATTCGCCGATGGGCAGGGGGCCGTCCAGCAGGTGGACCCGATAACCGGCATCGCTGGCGGCCAGGGCGGCGAGCAGGTCCCACAGCGGGCCCTTGGCCTCCGGCAGATGGCTGATGATCAGCCAGGGGCCGCCATTGCCGCGGTTGGCATGGTAGAGGCGGGTGCCGACCCGGGTGCGCAGGAAGGACTCCAGGGTGCGACGCTGCAGGCAGGCGCCCAACTGCTCTTCCCAGCCCTCCTCCAGGCTCGCCACCACCGGGGTGAGCAGCTCCTCCAGGCAGGTGGCCATGGGGTAGAGGGCCAGGGCCTGCTGATAGAGCCTCTCCAGGCGCTCCAGGTCGAGGCTCTCCACGGCGGCGGCCATCTGCTGACGCTGCTCCGGCCAGTCACCGGCGCCGGGGGCCGGGGCCTCGACCCGCTCGGGCTGATCGAGCAGCTCGGTGACCTGGCTGACCGGCACGCCGCGATTGAGCCACTGCAGGATGCGTTCGATGCGCTCGATATCCTCGCGGGTATAGAGGCGATGCCCCTTGGGGGTGCGCTGGGGGCGAATCAGCCCGTAGCGGCGCTCCCAGGCGCGCAGGGTCACGGCATTGACGCCGGTCAGGCGTGAGACCTCACGAATCGGGTAGAGCGGGGTGTCGCTGGGGTGGTTGGCCTGTAGTGTCATGACGACCTCGCGCGCTCATGGATAATGGTGGTCAGGGCCTCGACGAAGGCGGGATGCTCGCCCACCGGCGCCAGTAGCGAGAGCCGCAACTCGGGGTGGCGTCGCTCCAGCGCCGCCACCTGGCCCGGGACGTCCTCGCGCAGGTGACGACCGGCGGCGAAGAACAGCGGCAGGATATCGATGCGGGTGATGCCGGCCTCGGCCAGCTCGGCCACGCTGGCCTCCAGGGAGGGCTCGCAGAGCTCCATATAGGCGAGACGCAGCGGGGTGGTCAGGCGCTGGCCGAGGGTATCGGCCAGGGCGGCGAAGGGGGCCTGCCAGCGGGGGTCGCGGGAGCCGTGGGCAAGCAGGATCAGGGCATGGGACATTGGGTGCCTCCAATCGGCGAAGCGGGGGTCAGCTCGGCCAGTGCCCGGCCCAGCAGGTGGCCGGAGCGCCAGGCATCCTCCACCCGGCCTCGAGCCTTGTCGAACAGGGGGATGTCGAGTCCCTGCTCCTGCAGGGTCCTGGCGCAGGCCAGGCCGGCGAGACCGGCTCCGATAATGGCGATGGAGGGCATGGCGCGTTTCCGGCGACAGTGATAGGGGTAGGCAGCGTGGCCATATCGGCTAGACTAACAAAACCGTACAATCATTGTATAACTTGTTTCGGTTCGGGGAGTCGTCGCATGCGTATTCTGGTCACCGGAGGCAGCGGTTTCGTGGGGCGCCCGCTCTGTCGGCGCCTGATCGAGGCGGGGCACGAGGTATGGGTGGTCTCGCGGGATCCCCAGGCGGCACGCCGGGTGTTGCCGGAGGAGGTGCGGGTAATCGCGGGGGTGGCCGAAGCCGAGGCGGCACGCCCCGAGGGGATGATCAACCTGGCCGGCGAGTCCATCGCCGGCAAGCGCTGGAGCGAGGCGCAGAAGGCGCGGCTGGTCGATTCCCGCCTGACCCTCACCCGGGAGCTGGTGGCGCTCTGCCAGCGGCTGGCGGAGCGCCAGGCCGCGCCCCGGGTGCTGGTCTCCGGTTCGGCGATGGGCTTCTATGGCGACCAGGGCGATGTCCGGGTCGACGAGCAGACGCCCCCCCATGACGAGTTCGCCCACCGGCTGTGTCGCCAGTGGGAGGCCGCGGCCCGGGAGGCGGAGCCCCTGGGGGTGCGGGTGGCGCTGCTGCGTACTGGCCTGGTGCTGGACCGCGACGGCGGCAGCCTGGCCAAGATGCTGCCGCCCTTCAAGATGGGCCTGGGCGGGCGCTTCGGCGACGGCCGGCAGTTCATGCCGTGGATCCATCGCCGCGACCTGGTGCGGGCCATCGAATTCCTGTTGACCCGGGAGGAGCTGAGCGGTCCCTTCAACGCCAGCGCCCCGACCCCGGTGCGCAACGCCACCTTTACCCGTCTCCTGGCGCGCCAGCTCAGGCGCCCGGCGATCTTCCCGGCCCCGGCGTTCGTGCTCAGGCTGGCGCTGGGGGAGATGGCCGATCTGCTGCTGACCGGCGCGGATATGCGTCCGGATCGCCTCGAGGCGGCCGGTTTCACCTTCGAGTACCCGACCCTGGATCGGGCCCTGGCGGAGATTCTCGGCTAGCGCCGGGTGCCGGTGCCCATAACCAAAAACGCCGCGCCCCGAGATGGGACGCGGCGTTCTGCCTTCAGGAGGCTAGCGGGTCTCGTTATCGATGGTGACGATCACCCGTACCGCATCCAGGCGCAGCCGGGCGCCCTCGATGGCGGCATCCAGGGCGCTGCGCTCGTCACGCAGGGCCTGGATCTCGTCCTCGCGGACCGCCGGGTTATGGCGGGCCAGGGCGCTGAGGCGAGCCAGCTCGCCGTCGAGGCTGTCGCGCATGCGCTGCTGGGCGGCCTCGACGATGGAGGGCAGCTCCCGCTCCGCCTCGGCCTCGCCCTTGTCGAGCAGCTCGCGCAGCTGCTCGTGGCGGCTCTTGATCAGGTCCCGGGCCACCGCCTTCTTGACCTTCTGCAGGTTCTTGGCCAGGCCGGTGAAGGAGACCTTGTCGCTGAGATTGGCGCCGGACTCGTCGAGCAGCACCCGTACCGCCGTGGCCGGCAGGAAGCGGTTGATATGCAGCTTCCTGGGGGCCGGGCAGTGGGTGCGGAAGACCAGTTCCGCCATCACCCGGCCGGCGGGAATCGCCGGATGCTTGAGCAGCGCCAGGGCGGTGTTGCCCATGGCGCCATCCAGGACGCGTCCCATCATCTCGCGCAGCAGCGGGTGCTCCCAGGAGAGGCGCTGGACATCGTCCCGGGCCAGGGCCACGCCCCGATCCAGGGTGGCGGAGAAGCCCTCCTCGCCCTTGACCAGCCCCGGCAGGCCGTCGAGCATCTGCGGCCCGGCGCGCAGGTGGAGGATCTTGCCGCCCAGTTCCTGGCTGTCGACGCCGAAGATATCCAGCGCCTGGTCCAGGTAGCGGGGCAGCGCCTTGTCCGCGTCCAGCTCGCCGATGGCCGCGGCGGTGGCCTCGGCCCGGCCCGGGCGGCAGGCGTTGAGTTCCAGCAGGCGGTTGCGCCCGGCGTCGCGCTCGGCCAGGCGGCTCTCGAACAGCGCCCGGGTCTCCTCGATTACCTCCTCCAGGCTCTCGTCGTCGAGCAGGGCGTCGGCCAGGGCGTCGCCGAAGGCGGCGAAGAGGTCGTTGCCGACGCCATGGGGGGCGCCGAAGGCGTCCATCCCCTCCCGATACCAGCGCAGCAGGCGCTCGCCGGGGCTGCCGGCGAACACCGGCACCTGGATCTCGATGGGGTGGCGCTGGCCGATGCGGTCGAGGCGGCCGATGCGCTGCTCCAGCTGATCCGGGTGCTGGGGCAGGTCGAACATCACCAGGTGATGGCAGAACTGGAAGTTGCGCCCCTCGGAGCCGATCTCCGAGCAGACCAGCGCCTGGCAGCCCTCCTCCGCGTCGGCGAAGGCCGCCGCGGCGCGGTCCCGCTCCACCAGGGAGAGATCCTCGTGGAACACCGGGGCATGCACCCCGCCCAGCACCCGCAGGCCCTCGGCCAGGCCCTGGGCGGTGGCCTTGTCGTGGGCGATCACCAGCACCTTGTCGTCGCCGTGCTCCACCAGGTATTCGAGCAGCCAGGTGACTCGCGGGTCGAACTGCCACCAGGGCTCGGCATTCAGGGGGTCGTCGGCCAGGGCCTGGTACATGGTGTCCAGGTAGAGCAGCACTTCGGGGTGATCGAGGCCGGTCTCGATCAGCAGCTCGTCCAGGTAGTCCTCGTCGCGATCCAGCTTGCGCAGCACTCGGCGATAGGCGCTGGGGGCCTCCAGGGGCGTGACCGTCAGGCGCCGCTCCGGGAAGCCGCCCACATGGCGGCGGCTGTTGCGGAACATCACCCGGCCGGTGCCGTGGCGGTCGAGGAGTTGCTCGCGCAGCTGGGCGCGGGCCCGGTCGCGCTGGTCGGCATCGCTCTCCGGGTGGGTCAGCAGCGTCAGCAGGGCCTGGCTATCGGCATCGTCCACCACGGCGCCGAGACGATCCCGGGCCTCGGCATCGAGGCTCTCCTGCTCCAGGGCGTCGATCGCCGCGGCCACCGCCACATAGCCCTGCTCCTCGGCCTGGAAGCGCTCCAGGCTCTGGTAACGCTCCGGGTCGAGCAGCCGCAGGCGGGCGAAGTGGCTGGCCACGCCCATCTGCTCCGGGGTGGCGGTGAGCAGCAGCACCCCGTCGATGGCGCCGGCCAGGCGCTCCACGCAGGCGTAGCCGGGGCCGCTCTGCTCCGGCGACCAGTCCAGGTGGTGGGCCTCGTCGACGATCAGCAGGTCCCAGTCGCAGGCCTCGGCCTGGGCCTGCCGGTGCGGGTTGGCGAACAGCCATTGCTGGCTGGCCAGCACCAGCTGGCCGCTGTCGAAGGGGTTGGCGTCGCCGTGGGCCAGGCTCTGGTGCTCGTCGAGCAGGGTCACCTCGAGGGCGAAGCGGCGCAGCAGCTCCACCAGCCACTGGTGGGTCAGGCTGTCCGGCACCAGGATCAGGGCGCGCTCGGCGCGGCCGCTGAGCAGCAGGCGATGCAGGATCAGGCCTGCCTCGATGGTCTTGCCCAGGCCCACCTCGTCGGCCAGCAGCACCCGTGGCGCATGGCGCCCGGCCACCTCCTCGGCGATATACAACTGGTGGGGGATCAGGTCGATCTTGGGGCCCGCCAGGCCCAGGGCCGGGTGCTGCTCGATGCGGGCATGGTGGTGCAGGGTGCGAAAGCGCAGGTCGAACCAGTCGTTGCGATCCACCTGGCCGGTCAGCAGGCGGTCCCGGGCCTGATTGAACTGCATGGTGTCGGCCAGGCGCACCTCGGGCAGCTCGCGCAGCTCGCCGTCGTCATCCTCGCCGATATAGACGATCAGGCCGTTCGCTTCCTTGCTGTCGTCGACGGTGAGGAACCAGCCCTCGGCGGCCTGGATGCGGTCGCCGCTACCGAAGGCCACGCGGGTCAGGGGCGCCTGGCGCACGCTGTAGGTTCGGGTTTCCTGGCTGGCGCTGAACAGCACGGTGACGGTGCGGAAATCACAGTTCAGGACGGTGCCCAGGCCCAGCTCGGCTTCGCCGTCGCTGATCCAGCGCTGACCGGGAGAAAATTCGCTCATGATGCCTCGGATGATCAACAGGGTGCTGCCAATGGCTCATCGCCGCCCGGGCTGTCGCGGAAGGGGCGGCGGCAGGGCGCGGTATGGTACCGGAAAGTGGCCCGAGGCTGTAGGCCGAATCGATGCTTGCCGGGTAGCGCAGCCGGCGCCCCATCTGGACCCGGCTCGCCCTATGGTGCGGGTTTCGGAAGGTCGCCCGAGGCCGTCGGCCGAATCGCCGGGCGTCGGTCAGGGGAGCCAGCGCTCCAGCTGGGCCCGGGTCAGCTCGCCGACATGCTGTTGAACGGTGCGCCCCTCGGCATCGAAGAGCAGGGTGGTGGGTAGTCCCGGCGACGCCGTTCGCACCATCAACTCCTGGTGGGGATCGAGCAGGGCATGACGGAAGTCGAGCCCCTGGTCGTCCAGGTAGCGCATCACCTGGAGCAGGTCCTCGCCCTGATTGGCCACTACCACGGTGACCCCCTCCCGTGCATCCGCCTCGGCCAGCAGTGGCATCTCCCGCAGGCAGGGCGGGCACCAGGTGGCCCAGAGGTTGAGCAGCACCGTCTCGCCGGTCAGGGAGCGCAGGTCGACGACCTCGCCGTCGAGGTTCTCCAGGGTCAAGGCGGGCAGTGTCTGCATCGCCAGGGGCTTGGCGCCGGGTTGCCAGGTCACCAGGGCCAGCCACATGGCCGAACTGCCCACGACCAGCAGCATGGCGCCGCCCATGCGCACCACCCGCTGGCGCAGCGTCCAGGCGCTCCAGATCAGCGCCGCCAGCAGGCCCCAGAGGCCGTGATAGCCGGGCTGCCACAGCTTGAGCAGGTCCAGGGGCGCCGCCGCATAGCTCTCCCAGTGCAATAAGCCATGCCCCAGGCGCGCACCCGCCAGCCAGCTCAGCAGCAGGCCATTGAACCAGCGGGCATGCAGGGCGCGAGGCAGGCCGAGCAGGAACCAACTGGCCACCAGCAGCACCAGGGTCGCGGCGATGGCGTAGAGGCGGGGCAGGGAGAGCAGGACGGTGCCGAGGGCGATGGCATCCATGACGGGGCTCCGGGGCGGGCTCGGCGGCCGGAGTCGGCCGCGCTACAATGGGCGTTTCAGCGCTAGCAGTCTGTCGGGTTTAGCCGATCGTCACGAGAATCACGGATTTCGAGTCAGGTTTATCGATCGATTGAGGCGAATAGCGAGCTATTTAACGAAATGGATCGAATGAAACTGGCCGAAAGCCCGGGATTCGTAGTAGATCAGTGTTAAGTCCGACAGACTGCTAGCCTACTGACCGCGAGAGGGGCTGTCACTCACCAGCGACGGGAGTTGTGCATGGCCAAGCCGGCCTTCGATACCCTGCGTGCCCTGGCCATCGCCAGCCAGGCCATCGGTTTTATCACCATCATTACCCTCGGCACCCTGATGGACGACGGTGCCCGCTACTGGCAGGGCGTGACCCTGGCGGTGATGGTGGCCTTCGCCCTGGGCATCGCGGTGGCGCGCCTCTATCGCCGCAACAAGTGGCGCAAGCGTCGCGACGCCGCCCACCGCGACGACTGACCCCATGCATCGCCTCGCACCGCTGCTGCTGGTGTTACTGCTGGCGGGGTGCATCCCGCCGGCGGCCACGCGTACCGCATCCATGGCGCTGCTGCCCCACGAGGTGGCGGCCACTCGCCTGGGGGCATGGAGCCTCGGCGAGGCGGCGGCTCGCCAGGGGCGCAGCGGCTATCGGCTGCTGTCCCGGGGCGATGAGGCCTTCGCCCTGCGCGTCGCCCTGATCGATCAGGCGCAGCGCAGCCTGGACGTGCAGAGCTATATCGCCGAGGACGGCATGACCACCCGGGTGCTGATGGGGCGCGCCCTGCGGGCGGCGCGGCGGGGCGTGCGGGTGCGCCTGCTGCTGGATGACCTGGCCAGCCTCGACGGCGAGGCCTATCTGGCGGCTTTGGATAGCCACCCCGGCGTGGAGGTGCGCCTCTTCAATCCCCTGCTGCGCGGGCGCGGCAGCCTGCTGACCCGCGGCCTGATGATGGGGCTCGACTTCGATCGTCAGCATCGGCGCATGCACAACAAGCTGTGGGTGGTGGACAACGCCGTGGCCATCGCCGGCGGGCGCAACCTCGGTGATGCGTACTTCGATGCCGACGCGCGGCGCAACTTCGCCGACCTGGACGTGCTGGCCGCGGGGCCCATCGCCGCCGACCTCTCGGAGGGCTTCGACAGCTACTGGCGGCACCCCCTCGCCCAGCCCCTGGCGCGCTTCGCCACGGCGCCGCCGGGAGCCTGGCGGCAGCTGCTCGAGGAACTGGAGGCCTGGCAGGCCACCCGGGGGGAGGACACCCCCTATTTCCAGGCCCCGGGGCGGCGCCATACGGAGGCGCCGACCCTGCTCGGGCCCCTGACCTGGGCCCATGGCGAGGCGCTCTGGGATGACCCCGACAAGGTGCGCCTGGCGGGGCGGCCCGCCCTCGACCAGACCCTGGCCGGCGCGCTCGCCGCGCGTCTCGATGCCCCGGACGAACGACTGCTGCTGATCTCCGCCTACTTCGTGCCGATGCGAGAGGGGGTGAGGCGCCTCGCCGAGCTGGCCGAGGCGGGGGTGGAAACCACGGTGATCACCAACTCCCTGGCGGCCACGGACATTCCCGCGGTGCATGGCGCCTACGCGCGTTATCGGCCGGCCCTGCTGGCGCGGGGCCTGCGCCTCTTCGAGTTGCGTCCCGATGGCGAGGATGCCAGCGGCGCGGGCCTGCCGGGTGCCTCCGACTCCAGCCTGCATATCAAGGCCATGGCCTTCGATACGGATCGCCTCTTCGTCGGCAGCTTCAATATCGACCCGCGTTCCCTATGGTGTAATACCGAGGTGGGGCTGTTGATCGACAGTCCCGAGCTCAATGCCCGGCTCTGGGCCCTGGCCGAGGAGGGCATGCATCCGGCGGTGAGCTATCGGGTGCGCCGGGATGCCGCCGGTCGACTCTCCTGGCATGCCAGGAGCGTCGACGACCCGCAGGTCTGGCGCCGCGAGCCCGCGGGGTTCTGGCGGCGCCTCGGCGCCTGGCTGGGGCGGCTGCCCGGGGTGGAGTCGCTGCTCTAGTCGCCTTAGCGATCGGCCGCTCCGGGAGCGCCCATGCCGGAGGCGCAGCGCCTCGGGTCGATGCTGATGACCCTGAGGCGATGCCCTTCCGGCAGGGGGCAGTAGAGGATGCGCCAGGCGCAGCCCGGCGCATAGCTGCCCTCGCTCTCGAAGAGACGTGCGCCATGCCGGGTCAGTTGGCCGCAGGCGGCGGGAAACTCGTCTTCGCTCACCTCCAGGGTCAGCTCGCGGGGGCTCGCCTCCGGGGTGTCTTCCAGCAGCATCAGCACCTGGGTGTGGCCGCGCTCGTCGCTGCCCAGTTCGAAGATGGCGCTGCGCGCGGTACGCAGGATCAGCGGCAAGCGCAGCACCTTGGTGCAGAATTGCTCCATGGGGCCGAGCTCTCTCAGGCGCAGCACCGCCTCTTCCAGGGACAGGCGTTGCATGAGGTTCCCCTCCGGTGGGTGGCGCTAACCTCAGTCTGGCCCAGCGGCGGGCATTCGGCCCTTGGATTCCGGCCATGGTGACGATTGGCGGGGCTTATCGGGAGGGGCGGGAGTTGGCGACATACGAAAACGCCCGCTCGAGTGAGCGGGCGTTTTCTGGAATTGTGGTCGGAGTAGCAGGATTCGAACCTACGACCTCTGCCTCCCGAAGGCAGCGCTCTACCAAGCTGAGCTATACTCCGACGCGTTGGGGCTGGCGCCTCAACGGAGACGCATTATACGCATTCGCCGCCGCGATGCAAGCATCGCGGCGCTTGCTCGTTTTCTTCGCCTCAGGTCTTGCGTTCTACCGCCAGGCGCGCCAGCAGCGCCATGCTCTCCCGGTAGGGGCTCGCCGGCAGGGCCTCGAGCTGGGCCAGGGCCAGCTCGACCATCTCCTCGGCCCGGGCGCGGGTGTAATCCAGGGCGCCGGTAGCCTCGACGATGCTCAGCACCTCGTCGAGGCGCTCCAGGCCGCCCTGGCGGATCGCCTGACGAATCACCTCGGCCTGCTCGGCGTTGCCCGCCACCATGGCCTGGATCAGCGGCAGGGTGGGCTTGCCCTCGGCCAGGTCGTCGCCGACGTTCTTGCCCATGGTCTCGGCATCGCCTTGGTAGTCGAGTAGGTCGTCGATCAACTGGAAGGCCAGGCCCAGGTAACGGCCATAGTGCTGCAGCGCCGCCTGCTGCTCCGGGGTGGCGTCGGCGATGATGGCGCCGGTGTGGGAGGCGGCCTCGAAGAGCATCGCCGTCTTGCCCTGGATGGTCTCGAAGTAGGCGGCCTCGTCCACGTCCGGGTTGCCTACGTTGGTGAGCTGCAGCACCTCGCCTTCGGCGATGACGCAGGTCGCGCCGGAGAGGATGCGCATCACCTCCATGGAGCCGATCTCCACCATCATCTGGAAGGAGCGGGAGTAGAGGAAGTCGCCCACCAGCACCGAGGGGGCATTGCCCCAGGCGTCGTTGGCGGTGGCCTTGCCGCGACGCATATGCGATTCGTCCACCACGTCGTCATGCAGCAGGGTGGAGGTGTGCATGAACTCGATCAGGGTGGCCAGGGTGATGTGCTGTTCGCCCTCGTAGCCCAAAGAGCGTGCCGCCAGCAGCACCAGCAGGGGGCGCAGGCGTTTGCCGCCGCTCTCGGTGATGTAGTTGCCGATGGCTTCTACCAGGGGCACGCGGGACGCCAGCTGGGCCTGGATGGTGCGATTGACGGCGGCGAAATCTTCTGCCACCGCCGCATGGATGGGCGATGCGGTTGGCTGCATGAGTGTTGGGCTTGTCGCGATAAGAGGGTGGGGCCGAGGGGGTGACGATGTGCGATGTGATCCGGCCTTGGGTGGGGCTAATGCTATGGAGGGGGCCGATGGGCGTCAAGCCAGGCATTGCGCGGCCTGCGGCTTGTGTCAAGGCTTGCCTGCCGTTATAATCCGCGACCCGACTCATCACGCTCCCTGTCAGATGGCTGCCGGAAGGGGCGCCACTCGACGCAGGCCGATGAAGAGCACACCCCGATGAGTGATTGGAGAGAAAGCCCATGTATGCAGTGATCAAGAGCGGTGGCAAGCAGTACCGCGTTCAGGAAGGCCAGACCCTGAAGCTCGAGAAGCTGGAAGTGGCCACCGGTGAAACCATCGATTTCGACCAGGTGCTGCTGGTTGCCGATGGCGACGACGTCAAGGTCGGCGCCCCGGTCGTCGACGGTGCCAAGGTCTCCGCCGAGGTCGTCTCTCACGGCCGTGGCGACAAGGTGACCATCATCAAGTTCCGTCGCCGCAAGCACCACATGAAGCGTCAGGGCCACCGTCAGTGGTTCACTGAAGTCAAGATCACCGGGATCTCCGCCTAAGCGGTCCAATCCCCCTAGAGCGAGGTATTTGCAATGGCTCATAAGAAGGCTGCCGGTTCCACGCGGAACGGCCGTGATTCAGAATCCAAACGCCTTGGTGTCAAGCTGTACGGCGGTCAGGTCGTCAAGCCGGGCAACATCATCGTCCGCCAGCGCGGCACCAAGTTCCACGCCGGCACCGGCGTGGGCATCGGCAAGGATCACACCCTGTTCGCCCTGGACGAAGGCGTGATCAAGTTCGAGACCAAGGGTCCGAAGAACCGCAAGTTCGTCAGCGTCGTCTCCGCCTGAGACCGCCCGAACCTGTGTTAGGAAGGCCCCGCCCAGGCGGGGCCTTCTTGTACTTATATGATGGCGGCGGGGCGGCAGCGGCCGCCAGGAGAGTGACAGATGCAGTTCGTCGACGAAGCCTCGATCATCGTCGAAGCCGGCAAGGGCGGTAACGGTTGCCTGAGCTTTCGGCGCGAGAAGTACGTGCCCAAGGGTGGCCCCGATGGCGGCGATGGCGGCCACGGCGGCAGCGTCTACCTGATCGGTGACGATGCCCTTAACACCCTGATCGACTTCAAGTACCAGCGCTTCTACAAGGCCCAGAACGGCCAGCCCGGTCAGGGGCGGCAGATGAGCGGCAAGGCCGGCGACGACCTGCATATCAAGGTGCCGGTGGGGACCACGGTGATCGACGAGGAGACCCTCGAGGTGATCGCCGATGTCACCGAGGCCGGCCAGGTGGTGCTGGTGGGCCAGGGCGGCCGCCGTGGACTGGGCAATATTCACTTCAAGTCCTCCACCAACCGGGCGCCGCGGCAGACCACCAAGGGCACCGAGGGCGAGCGTCGCAACCTGCGCCTGGAGATGAAGGTGATGGCCGACGTGGGCCTGCTGGGCCTGCCCAATGCCGGCAAGTCGACGCTGATTCGTGCCGTCTCCGCCGCCAAGCCCAAGGTCGCCAACTACCCCTTCACCACCCTGGTGCCCAACCTGGGGGTGGTGAAGATCGGTCCCCACGAGCACTTCGTGATGGCCGACGTGCCGGGGCTGATCGAGGGCGCCTCCGAGGGAGCCGGCCTGGGGCTGCGCTTCCTCAAGCACCTGACCCGTACCCGGCTGCTGCTGCATGTGGTGGACGTGGCGCCCTTCGACGAGTCCGATCCGGTGGCGGCCGCCGAGGCCATCGTCAACGAGCTGGAGCAGTTCTCCGCGGCGCTCTCCGAGCGGCCCCGCTGGCTGGTGCTCAACAAGTTCGACCTGCTCCCCGAGGAGCAGCGCGAGGCGGTGGCCGAGGAGATCCTCTCGCGCCTGGCGTGGGAGGGGCCGGTGTTCCGCATCTCGGCGATCTCCGGCGAGGGCACCGATGCCCTGGTCCAGGCGGTGCATCGCTGGCTCACCGAGCAGCGCCGCCTCGAGCACGAGGACGAGGCGGCCGCCGAGCACGAGCGGCAGATGCGTGAGCGCATGGAGGCGGAGTCGGTGGCACGCACCGAGGAGCGCCTGGGTCGCAAGCGCAAGCGCGCTACGGATGATGATGACGACGACTTCGACGATGACGATTATGATGTCGACGTCGAATACGTGCAGTAGGAAGGCCTGAGATGACGGTCAAGGAGCAGGCGCCGGGGCGCGAGGCCCTGGCGGGCGCCCGGCGGGTGGTGGTGAAGATCGGCAGTGCGCTGCTGACCAATGACGGCCGCGGCCTGGACGAAGCGGCCATCGGCGGCTGGGTGGACCAGATCGCCGAGCTGCATCGCCGTGGCATCGAGGTGGTGCTGGTCTCCTCCGGGGCGGTGGCCGCCGGCATGGTGCGCCTGGGTTGGCAGGCTCGACCCTCGGCGGTGCACGAGTTGCAGGCCGCCGCCGCGGTGGGGCAGAACGGCCTCACCGAATGCTACGAGGGGCACTTCGGGCGGCACAAGCTGCTGACCGCCCAGATCCTGCTGACCCATGACGACCTCTCCAACCGCAAGCGCTACCTCAACGCCCGTTCGGCGCTGCGCACCCTGGTCGACCTGCGGGTGGTGCCGGTGATCAACGAGAACGACACCGTGGTCACCGACGAGATCCGCTTCGGTGACAACGACACCCTGGGCGCCCTGGTGGCCAACCTGCTGGAGGCCGATGCCCTGGTGATCCTCACCGATCAGGAGGGGCTCTTCGACGCCGACCCCCGCCACGATCCCGAGGCCAAGCTGATCCAGGAGGGGCGCGCCGACGACCCGCGCCTGGCCGGCATGGCCGGCGATGGCGGTGCCCTGGGGCGCGGCGGCATGATCACCAAGGTGCGGGCGGCCCAGCTGGCGGCACGCTCCGGGGCGGTCACCGCCATCGCCAGCGGTCGCCAGCCCGAGGTGTTGACGCGGCTGGTGGATGGCGAGCGCCTGGGCACCCTGTTGCGTCCCGAGCAGGCGCCCATGGCGGCCCGCAAGCGCTGGCTGGCGGGGCAGCTGCAGGTGCGCGGTCATCTGACCCTGGATGCCGGGGCGGTGAAGGTGCTGCGCAGTCGCGGTTCCAGCCTGCTGCCGGTGGGGGTCCGGGCGGTCTCGGGGCAGTTCGTGCGCGGCGATATGGTGGTCTGCGTGGACGAGGCCGGTAAGCGAGTGGCCAAGGGGTTGGTCAACTATGGCGCCGACGAGGCGCGGCAATTGCTCGGCCAGCCCAGCCATCAGATCGAGGCGATCCTCGGTTATATGGAGGCCCCGGAGCTGATCCATCGCGATAATCTGGTGGTGCTCTGACGGCAACGGCCCGGCGCTTGAGTTATGGCAACCCCGGACTTGACATGCTAGAATGCGCCATCCTCTCAGACACGGCCCGTGGTGGCGATTTCGATCAACGCCGGCCAAACCGGTTGGGATCTCGACAAAGCCCAGCCAGGTCAACTAGTTACCAAGATTTTACCCAGTAGTGGTAAAGATTCTCCAAGGAGATAGCAGTGGCTAACAGCAAGCAAGCCCGCAAGCGCGCCCGTCAGGCAGAGCAGCGTCGCGTCCTGAAGTCCAGCCAGCGCAGCATGGTCCGCACCTACGTCAAGCGGGTGCTCAAGGCCATCGACGGCGGCGACCACGCTCAGGCCATGGACGCCTTCAAGGCGGCCCAGCCGGTCATCGACCGCATCGCCGACAAGGACGTGCTGTCCAAGAAGAAGGCCGCTCGCCTGAAGAGCCGCCTGAACAAGCGAATTAAGGCGCTGGCTGCGTAAGCCGGACGCCCACTAGGACTGATTGCCCGGCCTCCACGGAGGCCCGCTGACGCAAGCAGTGCTTAGGAAAAAACCGGCTTCGGCCGGTTTTTTTATGGCCGTCACTCCACCCCAGCAAGGCGATGCCCGTGGCCAACGACGATCCCCAGACAGTGCCTCCTCCCGTGAGCGACGCCGCCCAGCCGCCGGCGCGCGCCGGCCTGCTGCGCTCCGGCCTGGTGGTCAGCGTGATGACCATGGTCTCGCGGGTCATGGGGCTGGCCCGGGACGTGGTGATCGCCGCCCTGTTCGGTGCCGGCCAGGGGGCCGACGCCTTCTTCGTGGCCTTCAAGATCCCCAACTTCATGCGCCGGCTGTTCGCCGAGGGGGCCTTCAACCAGGCCTTTGTTCCGGTGCTCTCGGAGTATGCCGCCCAGCGTTCCCGGGCCGAGGTGCGCGAGCTGCTCGACGCGGTGGCCGGCAGCCTGGCGGTGGTGCTGCTGCTGATCACCGCCCTGGCCATGTTCGCCGCCCCTTGGCTGGTGTGGTTGTTCGCCCCCGGCTTCGGCCGTGACCCGGCCAAGCTGGCGCTCACCGCCGAGATGCTGCGGCTCACCTTCCCCTATTTGCTGCTGATCTCGCTGACCGCCTTCGCCGGCAGCGTGCTCAATACCTGGAGCCGCTTCGCGGTGCCGGCCTTTACCCCGGTGCTGCTCAACCTCTCGCTGATCGGCGCGGCGGTGCTGCTGACGCCGCTGCTGAGCGAGCCGGCCATGGCCCTGGCCTGGGGGGTGATGATCGCCGGGGTGGCGCAGCTGGCCTTCCAGGTGCCCTTCCTGGCGCGCCTGGGGCTGATGCCCAGGCCCTGGCCCAACTTCGCCCATGCCGGGGTCAAGCGCATCCTGGTGTTGATGGCGCCGGCGCTGTTCGGGGTCTCGGTGTCGCAGATCAACCTGCTGCTGGATACCGTGCTGGCCTCGCTGCTGGCCCCGGGCAGCGTCTCCTGGCTCTACTATTCGGACCGCCTGGTGGAGCTGCCCCTGGGGGTCTTCGGCATCGCCGTGGGCACGGTGATCCTGCCGGCCCTGTCGCGTCGCCATGCCGAGCAGTCCGGCGAGCACTTCGCCCGGATGCTCGACTGGGCGATGCGCGCCGTGCTGCTGCTGGGGGTGCCGGCGGCCCTGGCCCTGGTGGTCCTCGCCGAGCCGCTGTTGATCTCGCTGTTCTACTATGGCGCCATGACCGAGCAGGATATCGCCATGGCGGCCATGAGCCTGCGGGCCTACGCCCTGGGCCTGGTGGCCTTTATGTTGATCAAGGTGCTGGCGCCGGGCTTCTTCGCCCGCCAGGACACCAAGACCCCGGTCAAGGTGGGGATCCTCGCCATGGTGGCCAACATGGTCTTCAACCTGATCCTGATCTGGCCCCTGGCCCACGCCGGCCTGGCGCTCGCCACGGCGCTGTCGGCCTTCCTCAATGCCGGCCTGCTGGGTTACCTGCTGTGGCGGCAGCAGGTACTGGTACCGCAGTCGGGCTGGGGCCGCTACATGGTGCAACTGCTCGGCGGTTGCGCGGTGATGGGGCTGGGCCTGGCCTGGCTGGCGCCGGAGTGGCAGCAGTGGCTGGGCTGGGGCGTGGGCCAGCGGGTGCTGCACCTGGCCGGCCTGGTGGTGGGCGGCGCGGCGATCTACTTCGCCTGGCTGGCCGCCTGGGGCGTTCGGCTGCGCCATTTCCGGCTGCATGGCTGATCGCTATAATCGTTGACTTTATCCCGTGATGGAGCCTTGGGCGACGCATGGAACTGATTCGAGGACTGCATAATCTGCGCGAGGCGCACCGGGGCTGCGTGGCCACCATCGGTAACTTCGATGGGGTCCATCGCGGCCACCGGGCGATCCTCGACCAGCTCCGCGAGCGGGCCCGTCGATTGAGCCTGCCGGTCACCGTGGTGGTCTTCGAGCCCCAGCCCCGGGAGTTCTTCGCCGGTGACCAGGCTCCACCGCGGCTCACCCGGCTGCGCGACAAGGTCGACCTGCTGGCCGAGGCCGGCGCCGACCGGGTGCTCTGCCTGCCCTTCAACGACGCCCTGCGCAGCCTCACCGCCCGCCAGTTCGTGGAGCGGGTGCTGATCGAGGGCCTCGGCGTGCGTCACCTGGTGGTGGGCGACGACTTCCGCTTCGGCTGCGACCGCAGCGGCGACTTCGCCCTGCTGCAGCGGATGGGCGCCGAGCGGGGCTTCGGCGTCGAGCACACCCGTACCTTCGTGCTGGATGGCGAACGGGTCTCCAGCACCCGGGTGCGTACCCTGCTGGCCAGCGGCAACTTCGCCCAGGCGCGGCGCATGCTGGGGCGCCCCTTCCGCCTCAGCGGCCGGGTGGTGGCCGACCAGAAGCTCGGTCGCACCATCGGCGTGCCCACCGCCAACCTGCCGCTGCTGCCGCGGCCGCTGGCCCTGCGCGGCGTCTATGCGGTGATGACTACCCTGGCCGATGGCCGCACCCTGCCCGGGGTGGCCAATGTCGGCTGGCGCCCCACGGTGGGCAGCCGCCGCCCGGTGCTGGAGGTGCATCTCTTCGATTTCGATGGCGACCTCTACGGTCAGCGCCTGACGGTGACCCCCTGTGCGCGCCTGCGCGGCGAGCTGAGTTTCGACGGCCTGGAGGCGCTCAAGCGCCAGATCGCCCGGGACCAGCAGCGCGCCCGCACCTTCTTTGCCGAGTGCCCCCGGGCACCGGAGACCAGCGATACGTTTCCCCTGGCATCGGCGCCCCTGGCGCGCGAGGCTGCCATACCCGACACCTCGGACGGCCCCCGGGCCGCCGGCTGCGACGATGACGGACACCCATGAGCGATTACAAGCACACCCTGAACCTGCCCGAAACCGACTTCCCCATGCGCGGCATGCTGCCCAAGCGCGAGCCCGACCGGGTGGCGCAGTGGCAGGCGCTGGATATCTACCGGCGGCTGCGTGAGGCGCGTCAGGGCCGCGAACTCTTCGTGCTCCACGACGGCCCTCCCTATGCCAACGGCAGCATCCATATCGGGCATGCGGTCAACAAGATCCTCAAGGACATCATCGTCAAGTCGAAAAGCCTGGCCGGCTTCGACGCCCCCTATGTGCCGGGCTGGGACTGTCATGGCCTGCCCATCGAACACAAGGTGGAGACCACCCACGGCAAGCACCTGCCGTCGGAAGAGGCCCGCAAGCTGTGCCGGGAGTACGCCGGCGAGCAGGTCCAGGGCCAGCTCAAGGACTTCGTGCGCCTGGGGGTGATCGGCGACTGGGATCATCCCTATCGCACCATGGAGTACACCAACGAGGCCGGCGAGATCCGTGCCCTGGCCGAGATGGTCGAGGCGGGCTTCGTCTTCAAGGGTCTCAAGCCGGTCAACTGGTGTTTCGACTGCGGTTCGGCCCTGGCCGAGGCCGAGGTGGAGTACCAGGACAAGAAGTCCGACGCCATCGACGTGGCCTTCCCGGTGGAAGACGCCGAGCGCCTGGCCGCGGCCTTCGGCCTGAGCGAGCTGGCCAAGCCCGCCGCCGTGGTGATCTGGACCACCACCCCCTGGACCATCCCCGCCAACCAGGCCCTCAATATGCACCCGGAGTTCACCTATGCCCTGGTGGACACCGGCGAGCGACTGCTGGTGCTGGCCGAGGAGCTGGTGGAGTCGTGCCTGGAGCGCTTCGGCCTGGAGGGCGAGGCGATCGCCACCGCCCGCGGCGAGGCCTTCGACGGCATCCGCTTCCGCCACCCCTTCTACGACCGCCTGTCGCCGGTCTACCTGGCCGACTACGTGGAGAGCGAGGTGGGCAGCACCGGCATCGTCCACTCGGCCCCGGCCTACGGCGAGGATGACTTCGTCACCTGCCGCGCCCACGGCATGAGCTTCGACGAGATCAAGAACCCGGTGCAGGGCAACGGCGTCTACGCCGACGACCTGCCGTTCTTCGGCGGCCAGATGATTTGGAAGGCCAACCCGCAGATCGTCGAGAAGCTCGCCGAGGTGGGGGCCCTGCTGGCCCATAAGCCGATCACCCACAGCTATATGCACTGCTGGCGTCACAAGACCCCGGTGATCTACCGCGCCACCGCCCAGTGGTTCGTGGGCATGGATCGTCAGGGCAAGGACGGCAAGACCCTGCGCGAGAAGGCCCTGGCCGGCATCGAGGCCACCCAGTTCACCCCGGCCTGGGGCCAGGCGCGGCTGCACGCCATGATCGCCAATCGCCCCGACTGGTGCATCTCGCGCCAGCGCAACTGGGGCGTGCCGATCCCCTTCTTCCTGCACAAGGCCAGCGGCGAGCTGCACCCGCGCACCGTCGAGCTGATGGAGGCGGTCGCCACGCGGGTCGAGGCCGAGGGCATCGATGCCTGGTTCCGCCTCGACCCCGCCGAGCTGCTGGGCGAGGAGGCCGGCGACTATGACAAGGTCACCGACACCCTGGACGTCTGGTTCGACTCCGGCACCACCCACCGCCATGTGCTGCGCGGCTCGCACCCCCACGGCCACGAGTCCGGCCCCCGCGCCGACCTCTACCTGGAGGGCTCCGACCAGCACCGCGGCTGGTTCCACTCCTCGCTGCTGACCGGCTGCGCCATCGACGGTCACCCGCCGTATCGCGGCCTGCTCACCCACGGCTTCACCGTCGACGCCCAGGGCCGCAAGATGTCCAAGTCGGTGGGCAACGTGGTGGCGCCCCAGGAGGTGATGGACAAGCTGGGCGCCGATATCCTGCGCCTGTGGGTCGCCTCCACCGACTACAGCGGCGAGATGGCGGTCTCCGACGAGATCCTCAAGCGCACCGCCGATGTCTACCGGCGCATCCGCAACACCGCACGCTTCCTGCTGGCCAACCTCAGCGGCTTCGCGCCGGAGCGCGACGCCGTGCCCTTCGACGAGATGCTGGCCCTCGACCAGTGGGTGGTGGACCGCGCCGCCCAGCTGCAGGCGCGCATCGAGAAGGCCTATGAGGAGTACCGCTTCCTCGATGTCTACCAGCAGGTGCATGGTTTCTGTGCCCGGGAGCTGGGCGGCTTCTACCTGGACGTGATCAAGGATCGCCAGTACACCACCCAGGCCGACTCCCTGGCGCGGCGCAGTGCTCAGACCGCCCTCTATCGGGTGGTCGAGGCCCTGGCCCGCTGGGTGGCGCCGATCCTCAGCTTCACCGCCGAGGAGATCTACGAGAACATCCCCGGCAAGCGCGGCGAGAGCGTGCTGCTGGAGGAGTACTACGGCGGCCTCGAGACGCTCGCCGAGGACGCGCCCCTGGGCCGCGACTTCTGGGAGCAGGTGCTGGAGGTCAAGCAGGCGGTCAACAAGTGCCTGGAAGAGGCGCGCAACGCCAAGACCATCAAGAGTGGCCTGGCCGCCGAGGTGACGCTGTACGTGGACGATGCCCTGCGCACCACCCTGGAGCGCCTGGGCGACGAGTTGCGCTTCGTGCTGCTGACCAGCGACGTGCATCTGGCCCCCCTGGCCGAGGGCGATGCCGCCGAGGCCACCGAGCTGGACAACCTCAAGGTGGCCGTGGTCGCCAGCGCGCACGCCAAGTGCGACCGCTGTTGGCACCAGCGCGAGGATGTGGGCAGCCACGCCGAGCACCCGGAGCTGTGCGGCCGCTGCATCAGCAACCTGCCGGAGGGGCCGGGTGAAGAGCGCCACTATGCCTAAGACCCCTGGGGCGGAGGGCCGTCCCATGCACAAGCCGCTGCGCTGGCTATGGCTGGCGCTGGCGGTGATCGTGCTGGACCTGGGCACCAAGTACGCCGCCAGTGCCTGGCTGGGCTATGCCCGGCCGGTGTCGGTGCTGCCCTTCTTCGACCTGACCCTGCTGCACAACACCGGGGCGGCCTTCAGCTTCCTGGCCGGCCACGATGGCTGGCAGCGCTGGTTCTTCGCCACCATCGCGGTGGGGGCCAGCGTCGGCCTGAGCCTGTGGATGCGCCGCCTCAAGGCCCACGAGACCCTGCTGGCGGTCGCCCTGGCGCTGATCATCGGCGGCGCCCTGGGCAACCTCTACGATCGCCTGGTGCACGGCTACGTGGTCGATTTCCTCTCCTTCCACTGGGGACAGCGCTACTACTTCCCGGCCTTCAACCTGGCCGACGTGGCGATCACCCTGGGGGCGGCGGGGATCATCCTCGAGTCGCTGCGCGATGGCTGGCGCCAGCGCCGCAACAAGGCCGGATCCTGAATTCCACGGAGCGAAAGATGAGCGAATACCGTATCGACGAGGGCATGGAAGTGACCCTGCACTTCACCCTCAAGCTGGAAGATGGCGCCGTGGTGGACTCCACCAAGGAGAAGGCCCCGGCCACCTTCCAACTGGGCGACGGCAACCTGCCGCCGGGCTTCGAGGCACCGCTCAAGGGCCTCACCGACGGCGACACCGGAAGCTTCGAGATCGCTCCGGAGCACGCCTTCGGCCAGCACAATCCCCAGAATATCCAGCGCCTCAAGCGCGAGGACTTCGGCGACGAGGCCCTCGAAGTGGGCATGGTGATGTCCTTCTCCGACCCCTCCGGCGGCGAACTGCCCGGTGTGATCAGCGCCATCGACGGCGAGCAGATCGACGTGGACTTTAATCATCCCCTGGCCGGGCGTACCCTGACCTTCGAGGTGGAAGTGATCAGCGTCAAGCCGGCCACCACCCACTAAGCAGTCGAGCCGGGCCAGTGGCACCACCCCTTGTAGGAGCCCGCTTCAGCGGGCGATTGGCGCCGATAGGCGCCCCGGCGGGGCAAACGCCACCAACCCTTGTAGAAGCCTGCTTCAGCAGGCGATTGGCGCCGATAGGCGCCCGGCCGGGCCAGTGGCACCACCCCTTGTAGGAGCCTGCTTCAGCAGGCGATTGGCGCCGGCAGGCGCCCGGCCGGGGCAGTGGCACCACCCCTTGTAGGAGCCTGCTTCAGCAGGCGATTGGCGCCGATAGGCGCCCGCTAGAATCGATTTACGGGTACCTTGGAGATCAAGTGCCCCAACGGATGCCCCAGGCATCGAGGTCTACCCAGCATGCAAATCAAACTGGCCAACCCCCGCGGCTTCTGCGCCGGCGTCGACCGGGCCATCGAGATCGTCAATCGCGCCCTCGATGTCTTCGGCCCGCCCATCTATGTGCGCCACGAGGTGGTCCATAACCGCTTCGTGGTGGAGACCCTGCGGGAGCGCGGCGCCATCTTCGTCGAGGAACTTCACGAGGTCCCCGATGACGTCATCGTGATCTTCTCCGCCCACGGCGTCTCCCGGGCTGTGCAGGAAGAGGCCGAGCGGCGTGGCCTCAAGGTCTTCGATGCCACCTGCCCGCTGGTGACCAAGGTGCATATGGAGGTACTGCGCTACGCCAAGCGCGGTCAGGAGTGCATCCTGATCGGCCACGCCGGCCACCCCGAGGTGGAGGGCACCATGGGGCGCTACGACACCCGCCATGGCGGCAAGATCTACCTGGTGGAAGACGAAGCGGACGTGGCCAAGCTGGAAGTCGAGGACCCCGCCCAGCTCGCCTTCGTCACCCAGACCACCCTCTCCATGGACGACACCGCTCGGGTGATCGACGCCCTGCGCACCAAGTTCCCCGAGATCCAGGGGCCGCGCAAGGACGATATCTGCTACGCCACCCAGAATCGTCAGGACGCCGTACGCGAGCTCGCCGACGGCTGCGACCTGGTGCTGGTGGTGGGCAGCCCCAACAGCTCCAACTCCAACCGCCTGCGCGAGCTGGCCGAGCGGGTCGGCACCCCTGCCTACCTGCTGGATGACGCCAGCCAGATCCAGGAGAGCTGGCTCGATGGCGTGCGCCAGATCGGCATCACCGCCGGCGCCAGTGCCCCCGAGGTGCTGGTTAAGGGCGTGATCGAGCGCCTGCAGGGCCTGGGCGCCACGGCCCCGGAGGAGCTCGCCGGTCGCGAGGAGAACATCACCTTCTCCATGCCCAGGGAGCTGCGTGAGCGGGTGATTGCCAGCGAGTGATTGCTCACCATAAAGCCCTTGTTAAAGCAGGGCTTATGTACCAAAGGACCGGGCGCAAGCCCGGTTTTTTGTTGGTGCGGCGCGCCTCCCCCGTCTATGCTGATACAGAATGATACATTAGCAATGCTTAGCCGGAGGCACCGCCGTGCGCGCAGGGGAGCAAGCGACCACAAGGCCTGGAAGCAAGCGCCGCCAGGCAGGTTTCACGTTAATCGAGGTGATGATCGCCGTCGCGGTGGTGGCCATCCTCGCCGCCATCGCCTATCCCAGCTATATCCGCTACGTTACCGAGTCGCGGCGCACCGAGGCCAAGGCGATACTGATGGAGACCGCCGGGCGCCTGGAGCGCTGCTATACCGTCAGTAGTGACTATACCGGCTGCGTTACCTTCCCCGTCGACTCGGAAAATGGTTTCTATCGTATTGCCGATCCAGACGTGGCACTTACCGCATCGACCTATACCTTATCGGCGGCACCTCAAGGGGTTCAGGCCACCCGAGATACCGAGTGCGGCACCTTTACCCTAACTCAGACCGGTGCCAGGGGGGCAGGTGGCAGTGATTGCTGGTAATAGAAGAAGCCATTATGGCTTTACGCTAATCGAGCTGCTGGTCACCATCGCGGTGGTAGCCATTCTCGCCACCGTCGCCGTGCCTGGCTTCCAGAACCTGATGGCCACCAACCGCCAGGCCAGCGACTATAACGAGATACTGGCATCCCTTAACTACGCCAGAAGCGAAGCCGTCAAGCGCCGGCAGGAAGTGACTTTTCAGATATCCGACAGTTCAGGTTTGTGGTCATTGCAGGTGCATTACGATCATGACGATGACGGAGTCTCCGATGAACCCCTGCTTGAAAGGCAGGCGAGGGATGACCGGCTGACCTTTTCTGAGAATACGATCTCCTTTAACTCACTGGGGCGTCGAGAGTCTTGTACCCTTGATGCCGATGGTGTCTGCTCCATTACCATCGGCGATAGCACCATCGTGGTGAGTCTCGCCGGAGGTGTTGATAAGGGGGCTTGAGGTGAAGAATTATAAGATCAACAAGTTTTCTCAAAGTGGCTTTACGCTATTGGAGGCACTAATCGCTGTTCTTGTGCTTTCCTTTGGCCTGCTTGGTGTGGCTGCCATGCAGCTCAAGGCAATGCAAAGCTCTCACCTTTCTTATCATCGTTCTATCGCCACCCTGGCAGCTCAGGATGCAGTGGAAAGGCTATGGATCGAGCTTGGGTCAGCTAGTAGTTTTTGTCCCGCCCCAAGCTCTGTAAAGGATGGTTGGGTTAATCACTGGGCTGGCAAGCTTCCCAATATGAATGTAAGTAGTGATATTGTTAATAATGGGTCTTCTTGTGAGTATCAGGTCATCGTCTCCTGGCAAGACGATAGGTTTTCTCTAGATGGTAGTTTGGAAGATGTCTCGCTCCTCTCTTATTTCACTCGTCTCCCTGGAAGAGAGGTTTCTCCATGATTTCTAGAAAAGGAATGACAAGCCATCAAGGCGGCTTTACCTTGGTTGAGCTGATGGTCGCCTTGGTTATTGGGTTGTTGATCGTATTTGGGGCGTCTCAGCTATTTGTTACATCAAAGATGTCATTTAATAGGATGGAGAGTTTGGCGGAAAGACAGGAGTCTTTGAGGTATTTTGTTGATGTCGTTTCCCTGGATATAAGAAGCTCTGGGGTTGAGACTATTTCTGATGATAATCTAAATGAGCTTGAGCTTGGGTATACGACAAGAACCGAGGATCCATACTGTGTTTCTGGTGGGGATCTAGTAAAGGTAAAATACTCTTATTTGGATGGGGATGTTCTTATCGATTATGATTGCGGCTCAGGTTGGGTCGGCGCTCAGCCGATAGTGTCAGGCCTTGAGGATGCAGACTTTGTTCATGTTGAAAGTGATGATTATGTCCAAGTTTTCCTAAGGTTTTCTCCCTTTCCTGGAGAGACTGTTGCTGATGGAAGTTTTGAGTTTTGGGTTGCTAATAGAGAAGGTGTTACAAGATAAGGTGGTGCGTTTCACCCTTGGGAGGTGAAAAATGATGAATACACAAAAAGGCGCTGCGCTAGTGGTCAGCCTTGTTCTTCTTGTCGTTGCGCTTCTCTTGGGGCTGTCTAGTATGAGTTCCTCTAGGCTGGAGGAGTCAATGACAGGTAATCACCGTGCTCTTAGTCTGGCTCACTTGGCATCCGAGGCTGGTGCGTCAAGAGTGTTTCAAGCACTAAGGAGCAATGGTTGGCCTGATGATTCAACTGATGCTGGAAATGTCATTGCCTCCGCTTCATCTTCCCTTGGGGTGGGAGATTATTCATCTTTCTCTATAGAGGGGGCCTGCTGGGGAGTGTATCCTGATGAGAGTTCGTGCGGATTCTCTAATGGCGATGACTATCTGGTAACTAATGTCAGTGGCTACTCATCTAATGGAGAGGTTGAGTCTCGACTGGTATCTAAGTTTAGGCAAATGCCAGGTTTCTCTGATGGTGCGGCATATACATGCTTTGGCCCCGACTGCTCGGATACTGTCCAAGGGAATTCAGAGTTGACAGGGGAAGATTACCATGTTCCTGAAGTGTTTGACTGTCAAGGTAATTCTTGCATAGCTGGATATAATCCTGATGGAAATGATCAAGATGATGCCTATTACCCGGATACGGATCCACCTCCTCAGGATCAATGTACTGAATACACGCGGTATAATTCGGATGATGTCGCTCTTGCTGATGATGACCCAAATTACGCTTACGTTGATTGCAATGGAAGGATTTATGGAATTAAGGAGGGATATGGAGATCAGAATCAATGGTATTCATATCTGGATTTTGTCGAGACGTCAGGTTTTGATGTGGTCCTTGAGCAAGGTGACGAGCTTGACTTTAATGCTGGTGATAGAGATAGCTATGACTCGAGCCTATATTATGATGGTCTTGAGTCTGCCGGGTTTTGGGATAGTGTCTCGCCGAGATTTATAGAGGTGACGAGTGGCTCCGAGGTGACGGTTAAAGCAAGTACCAATACGCTTGGAGTGATTGTTATAAGAGAGGGGGCGGTTTTTGATTACAAGGGAACAAGCACTCACGAGGGATTGATAATTATTGAGCCAGGTGGGACGCTTACTTTTAGTAGCGGTAATCCACAGATATATGGAGGGGTGGTGGCATTGGAGAGTGCTACAGATATGGGGCAGGTAATTACTGGGGATCTTTCAATTAGCGGGAATATGGGTATCCATTATAGCAGCCTTGCCTTTGAAATGCTTCGCCAAGGTGGGAAGGGAATTCGCCTTATGTCTTGGTATGTGGACGTTTCTGGTACCTGACCATCCTTACTGATTCAAAAAAGATTGCCCCTGCTGTCCAGCAGGGGCAATCTTTTGTTGGGCTTCCGGCTTCCGGCTTCCGGCTTCCGGCTTCCGGCTTCCGGCTTCCGGCTTCCGGCTTCCGGCTTCCGGCTTCCGGCTTCCGGCTTCCGGCTTCCGGCTTCCGGCTTCCGGCTTCCGGCTTCCTTAACGCTCGATCGCCAGCGCCACGCCTTGGCCGCCGCCGATACACAGGGTCGCCAGGCCCTTCTTGGCATCCCGGGCGATCATCTCGTGCAGCAGGGTGACCAGCACCCGGCAGCCGGAGGCGCCGATGGGGTGGCCGAGGGCGATGGCGCCGCCGTTGACGTTGACCTTGTCGGTATCCCAGCCCAGCTCCTTGTTGACGGAGAGGGCCTGGGCGGCGAAGGCCTCGTTGGCCTCGACCAGGTCCAGGTCGTCCAGGCTCCAGCCGGCCTTCTCCAGGCAGCGGCGGGTGGCCGGGGCCGGGCCGATGCCCATGATGGCCGGGTCGACGCCGGCATTGGCGTAGCCGGCGATGCGGGCCAGCGGGGTCAGGCCCAGTTCCTTGGCCTTCTCGGCGGAGCAGAGCATCACCACGGCGGCGCCGTCGTTGAGGGAGGAGGCGTTGCCGGCGGTGATGGTGCCGTCCTTCTTGAAGGCGGGGCGCATGCCGCCCAGCTTATCGGCGGTGGTCTCGCGCGGATTCTCGTCGGTCTCGAAGACCAGCGGGTCGCCCTTGCGCTGGGGAATCTCCACCGGGACGATCTGGCCCTTGAACTTGCCGGCCTTGATGGCGTCGCTGGCCTTCTGCTGGGAGGCGGCGGCGAACTCGTCCATCGCCTCGCGGGTGATGCCGTATTTCTCCGCCAGGTTCTCGGCGGTGATCCCCATATGATAGTTGTTGAAGGCGTCCCACAGGCCGTCGTTGACCATGGTGTCGACGGCCTTCCAGTCGCCCATGCGCTGGCCGTTACGGGAGTTGGGCAGCACATGAGGGGAGGCCGACATGTTCTCCTGGCCGCCAGCCAGGATTAGCTCGGCATCGCCGCAGCGAATCGCCTGGGTGGCCAGGTGCAGGGCCTTGAGGCCGGAGCCGCATACCTTGTTGATGGTCATGGCGGGGACGGCGTCGGGGAGGCCGCCCTTGATGGCGGCCTGACGGGCGGGGTTCTGGCCGACGCCTGCGGTCAATACCTGACCGAGCAGGACCTCATCGACCTGCTCCGGGGCCACGCCGGTCTCGGCGAGGAGGTCCTTGATAACCAGGGCACCGAGGTCGCTGGCGGGAATGCCGGCGAGGGAGCCGCCGAAGCTGCCGATGGCGGTGCGCTTTGCTGCAACAATGACCACGTCTTGCATGGGAATCTCCTGGCTGAGTCTCGAGCGGTGACTCGTTCAGCATAAGGGAGATTTGTGCACTGCGGCAATGGACAATTCCATGAAAACGGCCCGCCGCCCAGAAGGGCGGCGGGCCGGGGCATCACAGCGGGCCTGGAGTCTTAGGCGAGCTGGACGGGGATGGCGTTGCTGGTGTGGCTAACCGCGTTGCCTTCCTGGAGGTAGACCAGGGCGGGCTGGTGGCTGTCCAGCTCGGCCTCGCTGTAGTGGGCATAGCTGCAGATGATCACACGGTCCTCGACGCCGGCCAGATGAGCGGCGGCGCCATTCACGGAGATGATCTTCGAGCCTTCCTCGGCGCGAATGGCGTAGGTGGTGAAACGCTGGCCGTTCTCCACGTTGTAGATCTGGATCTGCTCGTTTTCGCGGATGCCGGCCATGTCCAGCAGCTCGCCGTCGATGGCACAGGAGCCTTCGTAGTTGAGTACGGCATGGGTAACGCGGGCCATATGCAGCTTGGCCTTGAGCATGATGGTATGCATCGGGCTTCTCTTCCTTCCTGCGCTTAGCGGGGCAGGTTAACGGTCAGGTTATCGATCAGGCGTGCCGGTCCCAGCTGGGCGGCGGCGAGGATCACGGCATGGCGCGTGGCGTCGGTCAGCGGCCCCAGGTCCTGGGCGCGCAGCTCGAGATAGTCGGGGGTGAAGCCACGCTTGGCAAGAATCGCCTCGGCGTTCGCCAAGCAGTCGCCGGGTGCACCGCCGGCTTCGAGGGCGTCGCGCAGCTCGCACAGGGTGCGATAGAGCCCAGGTGCCTGGGCGCGCTCCGCCTCGCTCAGGTAGCCGTTGCGGGAGGAGAGGGCCAGGCCATCCGCGGCGCGAACGATGGGCACGCCGATGATCTCGATGGGCAGATGCAGGTCCGCCACCAGGCGGCGAATCACCGCCAGCTGCTGGTAGTCCTTCTCGCCGAAGCAGGCCAGGTGGGGCTGCACCAGGTTGAAGAGCATGGTGACGACGGTGGCCACGCCATCGAAATGGCCGGGGCGGCTGCCGCCGCACAGGCCTTCGCTGACCTCGGGGACCCTCACCCGGGTCTGGGCCTCCAGGCCGCGGGGATAGATCTCGCCGGCCTGCGGGGCGAACAGCAGGTCGCAGCCGGCGGCGGCCAGCTTGGCCTGGTCCTCGGCCAGGGTGCGCGGGTAGGCATCCAGGTCCTCGCCGGCCCCGAACTGCATGGGGTTGACGAAGATGGTGGCCACCACCAGATCGGCGTGGCGCCTGGCCTCGGTGACCAGGGCCAGGTGGCCTTCGTGGAGGTTGCCCATGGTGGGCACCAGGCCGATACGCCGGCCGGCCCGGCGCGGCTCGGCCAGGGCCTCGCGCAGGGCGGCGATGCGCTCCAGGGTATGCATCAGAAACAGTGCTCCTCGGCGGGGAAACGCCGTGCCTTGACCGCCTCGTGGTAGTCGCGGAAGGCCCCTTGAATGCTCTGGGCCTCCTGCATGAAGTTTTTGACGAAGCGCGGGGTACGGCCGTGGGTCACCCCCAGGACGTCGTGCATCACCAGGATCTGGCCATCCGTGTCGGGACCGGCGCCGATGCCGATCACCGGCACCTCCACCGCCTCGGTCACCGCCCGGCCCAGGCTGGCGGGCACGCACTCCAGCAGGATCACCGAGGCGCCGGCTTCCACCAGGGTGCGGGCATCGGCGATGATCTGCTCGGCGCGCTCGGCATCGCGTCCCTGCACCTTGTAACCGCCCAGTTGATAGACGGTCTGGGGCGTTAGGCCCAGGTGGGCGCAGACCGGTACGCCGCGGCGAGTCAGCTCGCGAATGCCCTCGGCCATCCAGGCCTCGCCCTCCACCTTGACCAGCTCGGCGCCGGCGCGCATCAGCTCACCGGCATCCTGCAGCAGGCGCTCCAGGCCGGAGTTGCTCATAAAGGGCAGGTCCACCATCAGCAGGCTGCTGCCCTTGCCTTGGGCCGCACAGCGGGTGTGGTAGCAGATCTCCTCGAGGGTCACCGGCAGGGTGCTGCTATGCCCCTGCAGGACCATGCCCAGGGAGTCGCCCACCAGCAGCACCTCGATGCCGGCCTCGCTGGCCGCCCGGGCGAAGGAGGCGTCGTAGGCGGTCAGGCAACTGAACGCCTCGCCGGAGCGCTTGAAGGCCTGCAGCGTGCTCAGGGTGACGGTTTTCATAAGGACGTTCTCATGATTGGCGTTAAAACGGTCGTTTTATACCGCTCTCGAGCGGGTGACGTTACCCGACCCGCCATGGTGCGGCAAGATGTTACCGACCAAGGGCTAACTCGTGTGAAACAGTAACACTCAGCCGGACGACTTTACCCCTAGGGTAACAAGGGTCGCAAGTCGTCGCCGCTCCTGGCCTCGGCCAAGGGGGCGATGCGCCGTCCATCGGGGAGGCGCAGCGTCGGGGTCAGCTCGGCCAGGGGCACCAGCACGAAGCCGCGATTCGCCATCTCCGGGTGGGGAACCCGCAGCCGCGGCGAATCGATCACGACGTCATCGTAGAGCAGCAGGTCGAGGTCCAGGGTGCGCGGTCCCCAGTGACGCAGTCGGCGGCGGCCGTGGCGTTGTTCCAGGGCCTGGAGTTGGTCGAGCAGGGCCAGCGGCGAGAGCCGCGTGGCGAGCTCGGCCACGGCGTTAACGAAATCGGGCTGGTCCTGGGGCCCCACCGGGGCGCTGGCATAGAGCCGCGAGGCGCCCGTTAGGCGGGTCAGCGGCAGATGGTCCAGGGCATCGATGGCCTGGGTGACCTGCTCGCGGGGATGCTCCTGGTTGCTGCCCAGGCCGATATAGGCCCGGTGCCACCTCGCCTCAGCCATGCTGGTCGCCGCCGGCGCCACCGGGGCGCCGGCGACGCTTGCGGGGTCGACGCTTGCGCGGGCGGGGTTCGTCCCCCTGGCTGGCGGCCTTGCCCAGCAGGCGTTGCTGGTCATGCTCGTCGCCCTCCTGGAAGGCGGTCCACCAGTCGCCCAGTCCGGGCTTGATCTCGCCGGCTTCTTCGCGCAGCAGCAGGAAGTCGTAGGCGGCGCGGAAGCGCGGGTGCTCGCGGGTCTGGATGGCACGACGACCGCGACGCTGGGGCAGGCGCTGCTGCAGGTCCCAGATCTCGCGCATGGGAATGCTGAAACGCTTGGGAATCGAGATATGTTGCAGCTGTCGGGAGACCGCCTGCTGGGCGGCGGCCTGCAGGGCCGGGACCGGCGGCATGCCATCTTCCTGCAGGCGTGCCTGGCGCTGCACCACGCCGGGCCACAGCAGGGCCGCGAACAGGAAGGCCGGCGTCACCGGACGATCCTGCTGGATGCGCGCATCGGTATTGGCCAGGGCGCGCTCGAACAGCGCTTCCGCCCAGGGCAGCTCGCTCAGGGCCTCGTCGGCCTCCGGGAAGAGCATGGCGAAGAGGCCATAGTCGCGCAGCAGCCGGAAGGTGGTCAGGGCATGGCCGGCGAGGAATAGCTTGAGCACCTCGTCGAACAGCCGGGCCGGGGGAATCTGCAGCAGCAGCGGGGCCATCTCGCGAATCGGCGCCTCGGTGGCGGCGGCGAAATCGAAGTCGAGCTTGGCGGCGAAGCGAATGGCGCGCAGCATGCGCACCGGGTCTTCCCGATAGCGGGTGGCCGGGTCGCCGATCATGCGCAGGGTGCGCGACTCGATATCGCTGACCCCATCGGCCCAGTCATGGATCGAGAAGTCGGCGATATTGTAGTAGAGGGCGTTGACGGTGAAGTCGCGACGCAGGGCGTCCTCTTCCACGTCGCCCCAGACGTTGTCGCGCAGCAGGAGGCCATCGTCGCTCTGCTGGGAGAGATGCTCGCCGTGATCCTCGTTGGGCTTGCCGCGGAAGGTGGTGACCTCGATTACCTCGCGGCCGAAACGCACATGGACGATGCGGAAGCGCCGGCCGATGATCCGCGAGTTGCGAAACAGCTCGCGGACCTCCTCGGGGGTGGCGTCGGTGGCCACGTCGAAGTCCTTGGGCTGCTTGCCGAGCAGGGAGTCACGAATGCAGCCACCCACCAGATAGGCCTCGTAGCCGGCGTTGTGCAGCCGGTAGAGCACCTTGAGGGCGGGTTCGCTGAACAGTCGGCGTGACACCGAGTGCTGGTCGCGGGGGATGACGCGAAGACCGGGAGGCTTGCCGGGGCCATCCTGGCTGCCGAAGAGGTTCTTCAAGCGTTCACCGGGGCGTTGGAGAAAGCGGGTAAATCCTTTGAACATGCAGCGATATCGACTCGCGGAGTCCTAAAACGTCAGTGTAGCCGACCGCCGACAGCATGGGAACCGTGGCTTGAGGGTGATCGGCGCATAAAAGCAGAAAGGGGAGGCCTTGCGGCCTCCCCTTAAGCGGTCAGATCAGCATCCATGCTGCTGGTTTTTCTTCGTGATGGCGCATCGCCTTGAATACGCACCACAGTCACCAAGACAAGTTTCAGGCAAGCAGTGTTGTTGTCTTTGTCGGTCTTCCTGGTGGCGACCGTCTCGTATTCAAAACAATAATCCAACCACGACGGTAGGCAGTCTACCTTCCCTCGGCCTGTTGTTTTTGGTTGCCGAGGGTGCACGCCCGGGGAGCTTGTTGTTCTTGTTGCTCCCGCCTGGTGCGTCGCGTCCTGATGAACCTCCGGATATCGGGTCCTGTTGTTCTTGTTGTGACCTCATCCGGGTGACTGCGCCTTGTTGTTGTTCTTGGCGGGTCGTCACCCCTTGTTTGCCATGCTCGACGATCTTGTTGTTATTGGTTCGTCGACTGGCGCCTGCCGAAGTGTCACCTGTTGTTCTTGTTGCGCCCCTTGGGGCAGTGACCTGGCGGCGTCCGGATCTTGTTCTTCTTGCCCTAGGATATTGCACCGTGCGTGCCACTATCTAAAAAACACATAAAAAACATTGGTTTGTGATTGTTGTTTTCTGGCATGCCTGCCGGGGCGGGGTGATGTGTTACCCAAACTGGCCCCTTCTGGGGCAGGGTGTGTGTGGGATGGTAACAACTGGTGCAAGAGTTCCCTCCGCGACACGAAAAACGCCCATCGAGTCGGGCTCGATGGGCGTTTAGACCATGGTCGGGTTGCTTGCGACGGGCTTATCCGGCGCGGTTCCTGGCGCTCTTCTTGCGCGGTATCCCCAGGCGCTGGCGGCGTTCCCACAGGCACTTGCGGCTGATGCCGAGCTTCTGGGCCAGCTCGGTCTCGCTCATCTGATCCTGGTGCTCGAGGACGAAGTGCTGGAAGTAGTCCTCCAGGGAGAGGTCCTCCTCGTCCAGCTCGGCATCGCCGGCTTCTCGCGGCTCCGGCGTCGCGGGTGAGGCGGGCTTGGGTTGGCTGCGAGTGAGGGGCGGTCCGGGCTGCAACCCCAGGTCGTCGGGGTGTATCAGGTGGCCCTCGGCGAGAATCACGCCACGCTCCAGGGCGTTCTCCAGCTCCCGCACGTTGCCGGGCCAGGGGTAGTCGTGGATCTCGCGGCGCGCCGCCCGGGAGAGCTTGAGTCCCTCGCGGGCGTGACGGCGGCAGGCCTTCTCCAGCAGCACATCGGCGATCTTGAGGATATCCTGCTCCCGGTCGCGGAGCGGTGGCAGGTCGATCTGCATCACATTGAGGCGGTAGTAGAGGTCGAGGCGGAACTCGCCGCTCTTGGACATGGCGCGCAGGTCGCGGTGGGTCGCGGCGATCAGGCGTACGTCGACGTGACGGGTCTCCACCGAACCGATCTTGCGGATCTCGCCCTCCTGCAGCACCCGCAAGAGGCGTGCCTGGGCGTCCAGGGGCAGTTCGCCGATCTCGTCGAGGAACAGGGTGCCGCCGTCGGCGGCCTCCACCAGGCCGGTGCGGGCCGCATTGGCACCGGTGAAGGCGCCCTTCTCGTGACCGAACAGCTCCGATTCGATCAGCGTCTCGGGGATGGCCGCGCAGTTGACGCAGATCAGCGGGGCCCGGGCGCGTCGACTCTGGGAGTGGATGGCCCGCGCCACCAGCTCCTTGCCGGAGCCGGACTCGCCCTGGATCAACACGGTGACGTCCGCCGGGGCGGTCTTGCGAATCCGCGTGTAGACCACCTGCATCGCCTCGCAGTCACCGATCAGCTCCTGGGGCGGGGCGGCGCTGCTGGTCGCCGCGGGGGGAGCCGCCTCGGCGGCGTGCTGCTCCAGGGCCCGGGCCACGGTCTTGAGCAGGTCGTCGTGGTCGAAGGGCTTGGCCACGTAGTCCACGGCACCCTGCTTCAGGGCCTCCACCGCCGAGCGCATGCTGGCGTAGCTGGTCATGATCACCACCGGGGTGGGGGCGGCGCGGTCGATCAGGGCGGTGCCCTGGGTGCCGGGCAGGCGCAGGTCGCTGATCACCAGATCGAAGCGCTGGGGATCGAGGGCCTCGGCCTCGTCCACCGAGCCCGCTTCGCTCACCTGGTAGTCATGGCGTTCCAGCAGGCGGCGCAGGGCGCTGCGGATAATGGCTTCGTCTTCAACGATCAGAATCCGGCTCATGGGGATGCTTGCCGTCCTCTCGGTTAGTGGGCAGCCACATCAGGATGCGGGTGCCGCGTTCTCGCTCCGGGGGGGGAGACTCGATATGGATCTGCCCGTGGTGCTCGGCGATGATGCTGTAGACCAGCGGCAGGCCGAGGCCGGTGCCCTCGCCGGGCGCCTTGGTGGTGATAAAGGGCTCGAAGAGGTGGTCGCGAATGCTCGCATCGATGCCCTGCCCCTCATCGGTAACGGTAACACAGACACCGTTACCCTCGCGGCTCGCCTCGATCAGCACCTCACCGCCGTCGGGGCTGGCGTCCCGGGCGTTGTTGAGCAGGTTGACGAAGACCTGCACCAGGCGTTGGGCATCGCCCTCGATGCGACACGCCTCGGGGCAGAGGTTTCGATAGGTAACATCCTGACCCGAGCGGGCCAGGTGGATCAAGTGCAGGGCATCCTCCACCACCTCGCGCAGGACGAGCGGCGCGAAGACCTGGCCCTGGACGTGGCGGCCGCCATGGGCGAAGCCCACCAGGGAGGAGACGATGCGCGAGACCCGATCGGTGAGCTGCTGGATCTGTTCCGCGGTCTCCAGCAACTGGGGGTCGTCGGTGTCATAGCGCAGATTCTGGGCCAGCGAGGAGATGCCGGTGATGGGGTTGCCGATCTCGTGGGCGACTCCGGCGGCCAGTTGGCCGATGGAGGCCAGGCGGGCGGCATGGACCAGTTCCTCTTCCAGCCACTTCATTTCGCTGTGATCCTCCACCAGGACCACGGTGCCGCCGCGCACCGCGTCATCGGCCTGCAGCTCGGCACGGCGCAGGGAGAGGTAGCGAACGCCGGCGGCCAGGGGCACCTCCTGCTTGTAGAGATGGTCCTGGCGTTCATCGAACATGCGCTCCAGCAGTTCGCCCCAGGGGGCGGGCAGGTCGGTGCGCCGTGAGCCCACCACGCTGGCGCCGTCGATACCGGAGAGTTCGGCCAGGGCATCGTTCCACATCAGCAGTTCGTCGTCGACGCCGAAGGCGCACAGCCCCACCGGCAGGCGGGTGAGGATGCGCCGGTGGTAGCGGCGCAGGCCGTCGAGCTCCCGGGCCAGACCGGTGAGCCGCGAGCGATAGGCCTCCAGGCGGCTCTCCACGAAGTGGATATCGTCGGTGGGTTCCTGGGCACCGCGGCGGTAGGGCAGGTAGCTGTCGACGATATCCTGGGCCACCGAGGGGCCCATCAGCCCGGAGAGGTTGGCCTGCAGGCGATCGCGTAGGCGGCGCAGGGCATAGGGGCGTCCCTCCTGGGGGGAGATGCGCAGCGCCTCCAGGGCCCGTTCCACCTCGCGGCGGGCCACCTCCTCGCCGAGCACCGGCGCCAGGCGCTGGATGAATTCCGCGCCGTTGCGGGCATCCAGGGGCAGGCGCTTGGGACGGATCACCGCATCCACCGAGCAGGCCTCGGCGGCGGCGCGTTCGCCCTCCGAGGTGCGGGTCAACAGCGAGACCAGGATAAAGGTGAGGATATTGGCGGCCAAAGAGACCAGGGTCACCACATACCAGTCCGGCTCATTGGCCAGTAGCTCCAGCCCCGGCGGCAGCAGGATGCGTGGCGTCATGCCGGTGAGCAGCGGCAGCCACATGCCCAACAGCCAGATCGCCGTGCCGACGACGAGGCCGCTGACCATGCCCTTGCGGTTGGCGCCGGGCCAGTAGAGCACCGCCAGGATGCCGGGCAGGCACTGGGCCATGCCGACGAAGGCGACGATGCCCAGGGTCATCAGGTCATGGTGGATGCCGACGATGCGGTAGAAGAGCCAGCCGCCGAAGATTACCGCGGCGATCAGCGCGCGGCGCAACCAGCGCAGCCAGTGGTAGAGATCGGGCTGGTGAATCGGCGAGTGGGCCACCAGTACCCAGTGATTGAGCATCATCCCGGAGAGGGCCAGGGCGATCAGGATCAGGGTGCCGCTGGCGGCGGCCAGGCCGGCGATAAACACCAGGCCCTGGATCCAGGGCGAGGCCGACAGCCCGTAGGCCAGGTAGGCGGCGCCCAGTGCCGCGCTATCGGCCCCGACGCGCTGGGCGCCCCACAGGATCAGCGGCACCGGCAGGGCCAGCAGCAGCAGGTAAAGGGGCAGGCTCCAGCTGGCCTGCTGCAGGGTGCGCCGGGAGAGGGTCTCGGCGAAGGTCATATGGAAGAGGTGGGGCATCAGGAAGACGGCGGCGAAGAACAGCAGCAGCAGGGTGCGCCACTGCCCCGGGTCGAGACGGGTCACCTCGGCCTGGATCTCGGCGCCGGGCCCCGCCAGCCAGGCCTGGACGCTGGCCGGTCCCTCGAAGATCGCGAACAGCGCGAAGGCGCCCAGGGCCAGCATGGCCAGCAACTTGATCAGGGACTCGAGGGCGATCACCGCCAGCAAGGTGTCGTGGCGGGCATGCAGCCGGGTGTGGCGGGCGCCGAAGAGGATCGCGAAGAGCGCGATCACCGCGCTGAAGGCCAGGGCCATCAGCGCCGGGGAGGCGGTACCGGTGAGCACCTGGGTGACATCGCCGAGGGTCTGGATTTGCAGGGCCAGTAGCGGCAGCACCGCCAGCAGGCTGACCAGGGTAATCAGGGTACCCACCCAGCGGGAGCGGAAACGGAAGGCGAAGAGGTCGGCCAGGGACGATAGCTGATAGGTGCGGGTCAGGCGCTGGATCGGTACCAGCAGCACCGAGGCGAGCAGGAAGGCCCCGGCGGGTCCCAGGTAATAGGCCAGGTAGCCGTAGCCCGCCTGGCTGGCCAGTTCCAGGCTGCCATAGATGGCCCAGGCGCTGGCATAGACCCCAAGCGCCAGGGTATAGACGGCGGGGTGGCGCACCAGGCGGATCGGCACCCAGCCCCGCTCCACGGCCAGGGCGGCCAGGAACAGCAACGACAGATAGCCGATACCGAGGAGGAATAGCTGGGCGGCGCTCATGGGCGGGCCTCCCGGAAATCAGCCATGTTCATCCAGTTTCCTCTTCTGCTCCAGCCATAGCGACAGGGCGATTAGGCCGCCCCAGATCAGGAAGGGTCGGTACCAGGCGCTGTCCGGCGAGGCCCAGCCGCTCATCAGCAGTGGCGAGAGCAGGTAGCCGCCGAATACCAGGAACAGCATCAGCCGGTAGAGATACATGGGAAGCTCCTCTGCTGCGGGGCGGTTCAGGGCTGGGGGCGCTGGGCATCGGCGCGCAGCCGGGCCACCGACCAGCGGGGAATCGCCTCGGCCAGCTGCACCGCCACCGGCTCGCGGATCAGCCCCGGCGCCGGCGCCTGATCCAGGGCCTCCAGGGCGCGGTGCAGTTGGCGCCGTACCTCGGGGCCTTCACGGGGCAGGGCCGGCGCCAGGTTCTGCTTGGAGAGCTTCTGGCCATCGGCGCCGAGAATCAACGGCAGGTGCAGATAGCGGGGCTCGGGCAGCCCCAGGGCCGCCTGCAACTGGCGCTGCCAGGGGGTATTGTCGAGCAGGTCGTGGCCACGCACGACATCGCCGATGCCCTGGGCGGCATCGTCCACCACCACCGCCAGCTGATAGGCCCAGAGGCCATCCTTGCGCTTGAGCACCACGTCGCCGAGGGTCGCCGGATCGAAGCGCTGGGCGCCGAAGAGGCGATCCTGCCACTCGACCGGGCGCAGGCCCAGGTCGCTGCGCAGGCGCCAGGCCGCCGGCCTGCCGGGCTCGCGCACCCCGTCGCGACACCAGCCGGGGTAGATGGGGTGATCGCGCCACTGCTTGCGGGAGCAACTGCAGGGGTAGGCCAGCCCCCGATCGATCAGGCGCTCCAGGGCCGCCTGGTAGGCGTCGTGGCGGTCGCTCTGGTAGTGCACCGGGCCATCCCAGTGCAGGCCGAAGGCCTCCAGCTGGCGCAGGATGGTGTCGCCGGCGCCGGCGGGGCAGCGCGGCGGGTCGATGTCCTCGATGCGCAGCAGCCAGTCGCCGCCGGCCTGGCGGGCGTCCAGGTAGCTGCCCAGGGCGGCGACCAGGGAACCGAAGTGCAGGGGGCCCGAGGGCGTCGGGGCGAAGCGGCCTCGATAGCGTGGCATGGCGGACTCCGTCGGCGGAAAGGCAAACGGGCACCCGAGGGTGCCCGTCACGCTGGTATCGCCTGGGGGTTAGCCGCCGAGCTGCTTCTCCTTGAGCTCGGCCAGGGTCTTGCAGTCCACGCAGAGGGTGGCGGTGGGGCGTGCCTCGAGGCGGCGAATGCCGATCTCGACGCCGCAGGCCTCGCAGAAACCGTAGTCGTCCTCGTCGATCTTCTCGATGGTCTCGTTGATCTTCTTGAGCAGCTTGCGCTCCCGGTCGCGGGTCCGCAGCTCGAGGCTGAAGCCCTCTTCCTGGGTGGCACGATCCGCCGGGTCCGCATAGTTGTTGGCGTCTTCCTGCAGGTGACGCACGGTGCGGTCCACTTCTTCCATGAGCTCCTGTTTCCAGTCGAGCAGGATCTGTCGGAAGTGCTCCAGCTGCTTCTCGTTCATGTACTCTTCACCCGGTGCCGCTTCGTACGGGGTGAATTTCTTTGGCGCTTCCGTCTTTTGTGCTGCTACTGGCATGGGGGCTGCCTCATTGCTCGAGTGACTGGGGCCGATGCCCGGTCGGGCAGGCGCACTGCTGCCGGCCCAAAGCCTTGCTTATTTAGCGAAAAAACGCCCGCATTGCAACCGTCACATGATCCGGAGGTGCCGGCTGATGCCGCAGCCGGTTACAATCCCGTTTGACCATGGCCCCCGCCAGAGGTGCCATATCGAGCCATCGAGAGGCCGGGTCGCGGCCGTTGAAGGAGAGTGACGCATGAGTTGGAGCGCGCGGCTGGATCGCGTCGAGCCCTTCCGGGTGATGAGTCTGCTGGAGGAGGCCCAGGGACGGGAGGCCGCCGGCCATGACGTGATTCACCTGGGGGTGGGCGAGCCGGATTTTGCCACCCCGGAGGCGGTGGTGGCGGCGGGGCAGCGGGCCCTGGCCGCGGGGCAGACCCGCTACACGCCGGCGGCGGGCCTGCCGGCGCTGCGCGAGGCCATCGCCGGCCACTACGCCGAGCGCTTCGGCGCCGAGGTCGATCCGGCGCGGATCCTGGTCACCCCCGGCGCCTCCGGGGCCCTGCTGCTGGCCAGCCAGTTGCTGGTGCAGCGCGGCGACCGGGTGCTGATGGCCGATCCCACCTACCCCTGCAATCGCCACTTCATGGCCCTGGCCGAGGCCGAACTGGATACCGTGGCGGTGGGGCCGGCGAGCGGCTGGCAGCTGGATGCCGAGCTGGTCGCCCGGCACTGGCGCGATACCACGCGGCTGGCGATGCTGGCCACGCCCTCCAACCCCACCGGCCATATGCTCGATGCCGACCAGTTGGCGGCGGTGGCGGCGGCGGTCGAGGCGCGCGGCGGCGCCCTGCTGGTGGACGAGATCTATCAGGGGCTGACCTATGGGGTCGAGCCGGTCTCGGCGGCGGCGGTGGCTCCCGAGGCCTTCGTGGTCAACAGCTTCTCCAAGTATTTCGGCATGACCGGATGGCGCCTGGGTTGGCTGCTGGCCCCGGAGGCGGCGGTGGAGCCCCTGACGCGGCTGGCCCAGAACGTCTTCCTGGCCGCCTCCACCCCGGCCCAGCACGCGGCCCTGGCGGCCTTCACCCCGGATTGCCTCGACGAGCTGGAGAGCCGTCGCCGGGAGCTGGCGCGGCGTCGGGATGCCCTGCTGGCGGGGCTGGCGCGCCTCGACCTGGCGCCCTCGCTGCCGCCCCAGGGGGCCTTCTATGTGTGGCTGGATATCTCCCGCTACAGCAGTGACAGCCAGGCCTTCTGCCGGCAACTGCTGGAGGAGGAGAACGTCGCCATTACCCCGGGCATCGACTTCGCGGTGCGTGGCGGCGAGCACCATGTGCGGATCGCCTTCACCACCTCGGTGGCACGCCTGGAGGAGGCCCTGAACCGCCTCGAACGTTTCCTGGGGCGGCGATGATGACCTACCCCACCCTGACGCCGGGCCTCCTGCGCCGGCGCTACAAGCGCTTCCTGGCCGATGTGGAGCTGGCCGATGGCTCCCTGGTGGTGGCCCACTGTCCCAATACCGGCTCCATGCGCGCGGTCAATGTGCCGGGCTGCCGAGTCTGGCTGGCCGCCAGTGATAACCCCAAGCGCAAGCTGGCCTGGACCTGGGAGCTGATCGAGCTACCCCAGCCGGAGGGCGGCAGCGCCTTCGCCTCGGTGCATACCGGGCGCGCCAACGGCATCGTCGAGGCGGCGTTGCGCGAGGGCGTGGTAAGAGAGCTGGCCGGCTTCGCCGAGCTGAGGCGCGAGGTGCGGGTGGAGGGGGCGCGCCTCGATTTCCGGCTGAGCGACGATCGGGGCGAGCCGACCTATGTGGAGGTCAAGCAGGTGACCCTGCGTGAGGCCGATGGCGGCGGTTACTTCCCCGACGCGGTCAGCGAGCGGGGCCGCAGGCACCTGGAGGTGCTGGCCGACCTGGCCGCGCAGGGGCATCGGGCGGTGCTGCTGTTCTGCGTGGCCCACACCGGCATCCCCTCGGTGGCCCCGGCGGCGCACCTCGACCCCCGCTATGCCGAGACCCTGAGACGGGCCGCCGAGGCGGGGGTGGAGGTGCTGGCCTATGGCTGTGAGGTGGTCGTCGAGGCCGGAGTGCCCCGGGGCATCCAGTTGGTCAGGCGGCTGCCCGTTCACCTGGACTAATACCCGTGGGAGCTGGCCTCAGCCAGCGATTGGCGCCGCAGGCGCCTGGTAAGGGCTATACCATCGCCGAGACGTCGGACCGCTGCTGAAGCAGGCTCCTACCACACCAGTGGCCTCACCAGCGTCTCGGCGATTCAGCAAGGGCGCGCCGGGGATCCGCCGTATCACTCGGCCAGATGAATCTGGCCGTCGTCGTCGATGCGAATCGCCACCGGGACCAGGTGGCGCCCCTGGCAGGGCCCGAAGACGCATTCGCCGTTCTCCGGCAGGAAGAGGGCGCCGTGCATGCTGCACTGAATCAGCTCGCCGCCGGGCTCGAGGAAGACATCCGGCTGGAAGTCGAGGCCGATGCCCTGATGGGGGCAGCGGTTCTCGAAGGCGCTGATGCGACCGTGTACCCGCACCAGGAAGGCCTCGCGGCCGTCCGGCAGGCGCAGTCCCAGGGCCGCGGTGGCATCCAGTTGGGAACGGTGGGCAATAGCACTCATCAGCGATCGATATAAAAGCGTTGCATAAAGCCGACTTGGGCGGGGTCGGCGTTGCGATCGTAGCCCACCTCCAGCTCGAAGCGCATCGGCTCGTCCTCCTGGATGCGGAAGGTGGCCAGGTGGTAGATGGCCTCGCCGTCGCGCACGGTGCGGAACGCCAGGTTCTGGGTCTGGCCGGCCAGGTTGCCGACGCGACCGCTGACCCAGGCATTCGCCGGGCGGGTGGTGCCGTCCTCCTGCTCCTCGAGCACGCTGATATTGAGCAGCGCCATCACCTGGCTGCGCTGGATATCGTAGGCGGCGGCCACCTCCGGCGTCAGGAAGCTGGTGTTGATGGCGCTGTAGTGGATCTGGTAGTTGCCGACCCGCTCGTACTGCTGGGCCTGGGCGCCGGCCGCCAGCAGCCAGGCCAGCAGGCCGGTAAGCAGCCAGGCGCCGAGAGTCTTGGCCTTCATGGTCTTTCCCCTTGCTGTTGGGTTCGGTTCAGCCGCCCGGGCCCCGGCTGACCCGGAACACGGCGGTCTCGCCACACAGGTTGGGCCACAGCCGCGAGGTCCAGTGTCCCTCGTGCTCGCCGTTGCCCACCGCCCGGTCGCTGATGATCAGACCCTTGTCGCGGCACAGGCGTTCAAAGTCGTTGAAGGTCGAGAGGTGGATATTGGGGGTGTCGTACCAGGCGTGGGGCAGCGACTTGGAGACCGGCATATAGCCCTTGAAGCCCAGGTAGAGGCGATGCCGCCAGTAGGCGAAGTTGGGGAAGGTGATGATGCACTCTCCGGCCACCCGCAGCATCTCGTCGAGCATCAGGTCGGGGCGGCGCAGGGCCTGCAGGGCCTGGGTCATGATCACCAGGTCGCAGGCGTCGTCGTCGAAGTTGGCCAGGCCCTCGTCGAGGTTCTGCTCGATGACATTGACGCCCTTCTCGATACAGGCGGTGATGCCGTCGGGATCGATCTCCAGGCCGTAACCGGTGACGCCCTTATCCCGGGCCAGGGCGGCCAGCAGGGTGCCGTCGCCGCAGCCCAGGTCGAGGACCCGGGCCCCTTCGGGCACCCAGCCATGAATCAGCTTGAGGTCGGCGCGCATCAGTGGGCCTCCAGGTTCAGGTCGCGGGCCACGCGCTTCATGAAGCCGGCGAACACCGCCTGGTAGCGGGGCTCCGGCAGCAGGAAGGCGTCATGACCATGGGGCGAGTCGATATTGGCGAAGCTGACCGCCTTGCCGGCGCGGATCAGGGCGTCCACCAGCTCCCGGGAGCGCGACGGCGGGAAGCGCCAGTCGGTGGAGAAACTCACCACCAGGAAGGGACAACTGGCCGGGGCCAGGGCCGCGGCCAGGTCGCCGCCGTGGGGCGCCGCCGGGTCGAAATAGTCCAGGGCCTTGGTCATCAGCAGGTAGGTGTTGGCATCGAAGCGGTTGGAGAAGGTGTCTCCCTGGTAGCGCAGGTAGGACTCCACCTGGAACTCCACGTCGTAGCCGAAGTTGAAGTCGTCGCTGCGCAGGTCGCGGCCGAACTTGCTGCCCATGGCGTCTTCGGAGAGGTAGGTGATATGCCCCACCATCCTCGCCAGCTTGAGGCCGCGCCGCGGCAGGGTGTCGTGCTCGGCGTAGCGGCCGTCATGGAAGTCCGGGTCGGAGCGGATCGCCTGGCGGGCCACCTCGTTGAAGGCGATATTCTGCGCCGAGAGCTTGGGGGTGGCGGCGATCACCGCCGCATTGGCCACCCGTTCCGGGTAGTTGAGGCTCCACTGCAGCACCTGCATGCCGCCCAGGCTGCCGCCGATCACCGCGGCGAAGCGCTGGATGCCCAGGCGGTCGGCCAGCCGCGCCTGGCTATGCACCCAGTCGGTGACCGTCATCATCGGGAAGTCGGGGCCCCACTGACGGCCGGTGGCCGGATTGTGGCTCAGCGGCCCGGTGCTGCCGTGGCAGCCTCCCAGGTTGTTCAGGGAGATGACGAAGAAGCGCTCGGTATCGATGCTCTTGCCGGGACCGATATGCGCGTCCCACCAGCCGGGCTTGCGGTCGTCGGGGCCGTGGTAGCCGGCGGCATGGTGGTGTCCGGAGAGGGCGTGACAGATCAGTACCGCATTGCTGCGCTCGGCGTTGAGCTCGCCGTAGGTCTCGTAGACCAGCTCGTAGCTGGGCAGGGTGCGGCCGCAGGCCAGCTCCAGAGGCGCATCGAAATGCGCGGTCTGCGGGGTGACCAGGCCGACCGAATCGCGGGGTAGCTCGGGCATGGGGTCCTTGGTGTCCAGTCGTGTCGTTATGTTGTCGAAGGGGCGTGCCGCCGCCGGGGCGGCACGCGCCTCACAGGCCGACCAGGGCGCCGGAGATGCCGGCGGCACGGGTCAGCGAGCCCACCACGATACCATCGATCAGGCTGATGGCGATGAAGGCCACGATGGGGGAGAGGTCGAGCATGCCCAGCGGCGGGATGACGCGGCGCAGCGGGGCCATGATCGGTTCCACCAGCTGCATCACCAGCAGGGCGCCAGGGTGGCTGGCGCTGGGGGCCACCCAACTGAGGATGATCATGGCGATCAGCGCGAAGAAGTAGATCTTGAGGATGGCGTTGGCGATGGCCGCCACCGCGCCGATGGCCACGCCGACCAGCGGCGGCATGCCGATGCCGGCGATCTGCAGGATCGCGATGATGGCGATGACCTTGAGCACGAAGGCGGCGCCGAGGGTGGCCAGGTCGAAGCGCCCCACCGGGCGCAGGAAGCCCTGGAAGAGGCCGATCACCGGCTGGGTGATCTTCACCACCGACTGGCTGATGGGGTTGTAGTAGTCGGCCCGGGATGCCTGCAGCAGGAAGCGCAGCATCATCAGGAAGAGGTAGATATTGACCAGGGTGTTGACCAGCAGCAGGCCGGCGTTGCCCATTTGACTGCCCATGTGCGGGGCTCCTTATCTTGACTGGATGCGGTGACGGCGTTACTGGCCGAGCTCCCGGGCCATCTCCCGGGCGCGGTCGGCACAGGCCTCGGTGGCCTCCTCGACGATGCGCCGCAACTCGGCGGCCTCGAAGCTGTGGATGGCGCGCTCGGTGGTCCCCCCCGGCGACATCACGTTCTGCTTGAGGGTGGCCGGGTCCTTGTCGCTCTGCTGAGCCATGCGCGCCGCCCCGTAGGCGGTCTGCAGGGCCAGGCGGCGGGCACTGGCGGCGGGCAGGCCGAGACGCACGCCGGCGGCCTCCAGGGCCTCGAAGAACAGGAAGAAGTAGGCCGGGCCGCTGCCGGAGATGGCGGTGACCGCCTCCAGCAGGGACTCCTCGTCGACCCACTCCACCAGGCCCACCGCCTCCAGCAGGCCGGTCGCCAGTTGGCGCTGCGCGTCGCTGACCCGCGAGTTGGCGTAGAGGCCGCAGGCACCGGCGCCCACCAGGGAGGGGGTGTTGGGCATGCAGCGAATCACCGCCAGCTCGCCGCCCAGCCAGGCCTCCAGGGTATCGGCGCCGAGGCCGGCGGCCACCGAGACGATCAGCGGCTTGCGGGCCTGGATGGCGTCACGCATCGCCGTGCAGACGTCGCGCATGATCTGCGGCTTGACCGCCAGCACCACCACATCGGCATTGGCGACCGCCTTGGCGTTGTCGGTCTCGGTATGAATGCCGTAGCGCTGGCGCAGCGGTGCCAGGTAGTCGTCACTGGGCGAAGTGGCGGTGATGGCCGTGGCGGGGTAGCCGCCCTCGATCATGCCGCCGAAGATGGCGCTGGCCATGTTGCCGGCACCGATAAAGGTCACTTGGCTAGCCATAGGGAATCGATTCCTCTGCGTGGGGCCCAGGGCATCTGCCTAGGCGCGGGGTGTCTTGGGGCGGGCGCCGAAGATCGCCGTGCCCAGGCGGACCCAGGTGGCCCCTTCGGCGATGGCGGCCTCCAGGTCGTCGCTCATGCCCATGGAGAGGGTATCCAGGGGCGCCTCGGGGAAGCGCTGGCGCAGCTCCTCCAGGGCTCGGCGCAGCCGCGCATAGGGCTCGCGCTGGGCCTCGCTCCCCTCGGCGGGGGCGGGAATCGCCATCAGGCCGCGCAGGCGCAGCCTGGGCAGGGCCACGACCGCCTCGGCCAGGGCCGGCAGGTCGTCGAGGGAGACGCCGGCCTTGGTGGCCTCGTCGCTGATATTGACCTGCAGGCAGACGTTGAGCGGCGGCAGGTGCGCCGGGCGCTGCTCGTCGAGGCGCCGCGCCAGTTTCTCCCGATCGAGGCTGTGCAGCCAGGCGAAGTGTTCGGCCACAGCGCGACTCTTGTTGGATTGCAGGGGGCCGATGAAATGCCAGGCGATCTTGGGCAGGTCGGCCAAGGCCTCCTGCTTTTCCAGGGCCTCCTGAAGGTAGTTCTCGCCGAAGTCGCGCTGACCGAGTCGATAGGCCTCACGCACCATCAACGCAGGCTTGGTCTTGCTGACCGCCAGCAACCGCGCCGCTGCGGGCTCGCGACCGGCCTGGGCCAGGGCCTCGGCCAGGCGGCGATTGGCGGCCGCCAACGTCTCGGAAAGCGCAACCTCTGTCATACTGATACACGTCCTTACAATTAGGCGCAGGGATACAGGGGGAACCGCATGGATATTACCGAACTGCTGGCATTCTCGGCAAAGCAGAACGCCTCGGATCTGCATCTATCGGCGGGGCTGCCACCGATGATCCGGGTGGATGGCGACATTCGGCGACTCAACGTGCCGGCCATGGAAGATCGCGAGGTGCGCAAGCTGATCTACGATATCCTCAATGATCGGCAGCGCCGCGACTTCGAGGAGCACCTGGAGACCGATTTCTCCTTCGAGGTGCCGGGAGTGGCGCGCTTTCGTGTCAATGTCTTCAACCATGGTCGCGGCATCGGCGGCGCTTTCCGTACCATTCCCGCCGAGATCTTGACCATGGAGGACCTGGGGCTGGGCGAGGTCTTTCGCCGGATGGCGCTGATGCCGCGCGGCCTGGTGCTGGTGACCGGGCCTACTGGCTCGGGCAAGAGCACCACCCTGGCGGCACTGATCGACTACATCAACGAGATCCGCTACGACCATATCCTGACCATCGAGGACCCGGTGGAATTCGTCCACCGCAGCAAACGCTGCCTGATCAACCAGCGCGAATTGCATCGCGATACCCATGGCTTCGCCCCGGCGCTGCGCAGCGCCCTGCGCGAGGACCCGGACGTCATCCTGGTGGGGGAGATGCGTGACCTGGAGACCATTCGCCTGGCGCTGACCGCGGCGGAGACCGGTCACCTGGTCTTCGGCACCCTGCATACCACCTCGGCGGCCAAGACCATCGACCGGATCATCGATGTCTTCCCTGGAGAAGAGAAGGCCATGGTGCGCTCCATGCTCTCCGAGTCCCTGCAGGGGGTCATCTCCCAGACGCTGCTCAAGCGCATCGGCGGAGGGCGGGTGGCCGCCCACGAGATCCTGGTGGCCACGGCGGCGGTGCGTAACCTGATCCGCGAGGACAAGGTGGCGCAACTCTACTCGGCGATCCAGACCGGCGGCAACCTGGGCATGCAGACCCTGGACGCGGCCCTGGCACGCCTGGTCAGCGATGGCGTGGTCTCCCGGGACGAGGCCCAGGCCAAGGCCAAGGCGATCCTGCCGACCTGAATCGGCGATGGCTCAACCACAACATGACGAGCGAGGGATAACCCATGACCGCGAGCGAATGGCTGGAGCAGTTGTTGCAGATCATGGTGGATAAGGAGGCCTCGGACCTGCTGATCTCGGTGAAGGCGCCACCCACCCTGAAGATCACCGGCAAGCTGATCCCCATGGGAGACCAGGGGTTGAGCGCTGCCCAGGTGGCAGAGCTGGTGCAGGCGGCGGTGCCGGAGGCTCAGCGGGAGCGCTTCGCCGCCGAGCGCGAGGCCAACTTCGCCCTGAGCCTGCCGAGCAAGGGGCGCTTTCGGGTAAGCGCCTTCCAGCAACGTAACCAACCTGCCATGGTGCTGCGGCGTATCGCCTTCGATATTCCCCACCTGGAGGAGCTCTATCTGCCGCCGGCCCTGGGTGAGCTGGCCGAGATCAAGCGCGGCCTGGTGTTCGTGGTGGGTGGCACCGGGACCGGCAAGTCGACCACCCTAGCGGCGATGATCCAGCAGCGCAACGAGACGCTGGGCGGGCATATCATCAGCATCGAGGACCCCATCGAGTATGTGCACCCCCACAAGAAGGCGATCATCAACCAGCGTGAGGTGGGGATCGACACCGAGTCTTTCGAGGTGGCGCTGAAGAACACCCTGCGTCAGGCGCCGGACGTGATCCTGATCGGTGAGGTGCGTACCCGGGAGACCATGGAGCACGCCCTGACCTTCGCCGAGACCGGCCACCTCTGCCTGGCCACCCTGCATGCCAATAACGCCAACCAGGCCCTGGATCGTATCATCAATTTCTTCCCCGCCGAGCGCCATGACCAGGTATGGCTGGACCTCTCCCTCAACCTGCGTGCCATCGTCGCCCAGCAGCTGCTGCCCACCGTTCAGGGAGAGCGCCGCGCGGCCATCGAGGTCATGCTGCGTTCGCCCTTGATCAGCGACCTGATCCGCAAGGGCGAGGTGAGCGAGATCAAGAACATCATGGCGCGTTCCCGGGACCTGGGCATGCAGACCTTCGACCAGGCGCTCTATGACCTCTACCGGGCGGGGGTGGTCAGCGAGGACGTGGCCCTGGTGCATGCCGACTCCGCCAACGACCTGCGCATGATGATCAAGTTCGGCGATCCCAACAGCGAGGCGGTGGGCCAGGCCAAGAGTGGCAGCGAGCGCTTTAGCCTGCGCTCGGGGGATGATTTCTAGCGGGGCAGAGCTCAGGGGGCGTAGACACCGCCCAGTATCCGGGGGCCACGGGCGCCGGTCACCGAGGGCAGGTTGCCGGGCAGCCCGCTCAGGCGGCGATGGGCCAGCCAGGCGAAGGCGCCCGCCTCCAGCCAGTCGGCGGGCCAGCCCAGCTCGGCGGTGGGGGTGAGAGCCAACCCGCGAAGCCGGGCCTGGAGGCGATTCAGCAGGTGGGGGTTGTGAGCGCCGCCTCCACAGGGCAGCAGCCGGGTGGGCCTGGCCTCGGGCAACCGCTCGCTGAGTTGCTCGACGGCCAGGGCCACGCTGGCGGCGGTCAGCTCCGCCAGGGTGGCCTGAACGTCGCGAGGCGATTCGTCCCCATCCAGGTGGCGCTCCAGCCAGGTCAGGTGGAAGTATTCGCGCCCGGTGCTCTTGGGCGGGGGGCGTCGGAAGTAGTCATCGGCCAGCAGGCGAGTCAGCAGGGCCGCGTCGACCCGGCCGCCGGCGGCCCAGGCGCCATCGGCGTCGAAGCGTCCGCCCTGGTGGCGCTGATACCAGCCATCCAGCAGGGCATTGGCGGGGCCGCTATCGAAGCCCAGCACGTCGGCGGGGTGGTCGAGCGGCGGCAGCAGGGTCAGGTTGGCGTAGCCGCCCAGGTTGAGCACCAGGCGCCATTCTTCGGGGTGACGAAACAGCGCCTGGTGGAAGGCCGGTGCCAGGGGGGCGGCCTGGCCGCCGGCCGCCAGGTCGCGGCGGCGAAAGTCGGCCACCACCTCGAGGCCGGTCAACTCCGCCAACCGGCTGGGGTTATCCAGTTGCAGGGTATAGGACGCGCCGCCGGCGTGACCCTCGGGGGCATGCTCGATGGTCTGACCGTGGCTGCCGATGGCGGCAACGTCGGCGGCGGCCGTGCCGCTGGCCGCGAGCAGCTCGTGGACCGCCCGGGCCTGTGACTGGCAGAAGGCCTCCTCCGCCTCGGCCAGCTCGCGAAAGCTCGCGCCCTCGGCATGGCAGAGCCGCAGCAGCAGGTCGCGGAGGGCCTCGGGCATCGTCACCGCCCGGGTCGCCAGCAGGCGCGGCGTCGGGGCGCAACAGTCCACCAGGGCGGCATCGATGGCATCCAGGCTGGTGCCGGACATCAGGCCGATATATAGCGACATCGTGACGACTCCTCGCGGGCTCTCAACGGTACTGGGCAAGACATGTTAACATCCCGTCCCATTCGTCAAGCTGTTTTGCCATCAACACCGCTTTCTGTGGAGTAAGGGTACGATGACCGATGTCGAGAGCGCGCTGGCGCTGTTGAAGCGCGGTACCAATGAGATTCTTCTGGAGGACGAGCTGAAGAAGAAGCTCGCCTCGGGGCGCAAGCTGCGTATCAAGGCGGGCTTCGATCCCACGGCTCCGGACCTGCACCTGGGGCATAGCGTGCTGCTCACCAAGATGCGCCAGTTTCAGGACCTGGGGCATCAGATCATCTTCCTGATCGGCGACTTCACCGGACGCATCGGCGATCCCACCGGCAAGAACGTCACCCGCAAGCCGCTCACCGAGGAAGAGGTCATCGCCAACGCCCAGACCTACAAGGAGCAGGTGTTCAAGATCCTCGATCCCGAGAAGACCGAGGTGCGCTTCAACTCCGAATGGTTCAGCGAGCTCAACGCCGCCCGGATGATCGAGTTGGCGGCCCAGAGTACGGTGGCGCGGATGCTCGAGCGCGACGACTTCGAGAAGCGCTACAAGGCCGGTCAGTCGATCTCCATCCACGAGTTTCTCTACCCGCTGGTCCAGGGCTACGACTCCGTGGCCCTGGAGGCGGATATCGAGATGGGCGGCACCGATCAGAAATTCAACCTGCTGATGGGCCGCGAGGTCCAGAAGCACTACGGCATGGAGCCCCAGGTGGTGATTACCATGCCGCTGCTCGAGGGCCTGGACGGCGTGCAGAAGATGTCCAAGTCGCTGGGCAACTATGTGGGCGTCGACGATGCCCCCGGGGTGATGTTCAACAAGCTGGTCTCCATGCCCGACAGCCTGATCTGGCGCTACTTCGAGCTGCTCTCCCTGAAGAGCAACGAGGAACTGGAGGCGCTCAAGCGGGATATGGATGCCGGGGCCAACCCGCGGGACATCAAGATGGTCCTGGCTCGGGAGCTGATCGCCCGCTATCACGGCGAAGAGGCCGCGGCCAACGCCCACAAGTCCGCCGGCAATCAACTGGCCGAGGGCGAGCTGCCGGAAGACCTGCCCGAAGTGAGCGTCGATTTCGACGGTGCTCAGGCGCCGATTGCCGCGGTACTCAATCGCTCCGGGCTGGCCAATAACAGTGCCCAGGCCAAGGACATGCTGGGTAACGGTCGGGTCAAGGTGGATGGCGAAGTGGTGGCTCGTGACCATATGCTCGAGAGCGGCAAGAGCTATGTGATCCAGGCCGGCAAGAAACGCTATGCCCGAGTCATTGTCGCCTGAGACACCGGACTCGGTACCGACGACGCCCGCTTTCGAGCGGGCGTCGTCGTCTCTGGTCCATGGGGTCATCCACAGGCGGTCGGCGATCTTCGGCTGTGGATAAACTTTCTGAAAAAAGCCCTTGCAGGGGCGGGGGGAAATCCGTAAAGTACGCATCCGCTGCCGGCGACGGACATCGTGGCCAGCGGCAATGAGTGGCAAAAGTGCTTGTTTCTGTTGGGTTTTTCGAAACCCTCTCGAGA
>NZ_BRCY01000011.1:61131-109209 GCF_023708045.1 Halomonas sp. NCCP-2165 | reverse complement strand
TTGGAGCCGATCGGCAACATGCCACCGGCCGAGCGAGAAGCGCTGTATTATGAGCAACAGGGTCAGGCCAAGAAGGCGGCCTGACTCAAACCAACGGGTCTCCGAGAAAGCCGGGACGGCTCAGGGTGCCGAATGAGGCAGGATTATCTAACGCTGATAGCTATCTAGGAGGCTTCGGTCAGGGCCACACACGACTTCCTGGCGGAGGAAGACCTGCAGGAGCTCAAGCCGCTTATCCTCGATCAGTATTTCGATGCCGTCGAGCTGAGGTGTGCCAGGAGTGACGAGGGCGAGATATTGGGCTTCTGCGGTGTCCATGAGGGCAATATCGAGAGGCGGTTTGTCTCGCCGGAAGCCCGCGGGAAAGGCGTCGGCACGCTGCTGGTGACGCATGCCACCGGCATTCAGGGGCCACGCGGGTCGATGTCGATGAGCAGAAGCACCAGGCCTTGAGGCTCTATCGGCATAGCGGGTTTGCGGTAACGGGACGCTCGATGGCCAGGGCAAGCCGTACCCACTGCTGCATATGGAGTGGGTGGTGACGCGGTGACGACGTCGGCAGGCGGTCGGTGAATTTTTAGCCAGCCCCCGAGACGGGTGGCGGGAAAAGCTGGATAATGGCAGGTTACGCGCCCTCGGGGCCTCGCCGAAATTCATAGATCCGGTGCTTTGTCAATGGAAATCAAGGTCAACTATCTCGATAACCTCCGGCTGGAGGCGAAGTTCGACGACTTCACCGTCATCTCCGACCAGCCGATCCGCTACAAGGGCGACGGCTCGGCCCCGGGACCCTTCGACTACTTCCTGGCGTCGTCGGCGATGTGCGCGGCCTATTTCGTCAAGGTCTACTGCAACGCGCGGGATATCCCCACCGAGAATATCCGCCTGGCGCACAACAATATCGTCGACCCGGAGAATCGCTACAAGCAGATCTTCAAGATCCAGATTGAGCTGCCGGAGTCCATTTCCGACAAGGATCGCGAGGGCATCCTGCGCTCCATCGACCGCTGCACCGTGAAGAAGGTGGTGCAGACCGGCCCGGAATTCCAGCTCGAGGTGGTGGAGAACCTGGACGAGGATGCCCAGGCCCTGCTGCTGGGCGAACCGCAGGGGGAGGGCAACACCTGGATCGAGGGCAAGGACCTGCCGCTGGAGCAGACCATCGCCAATATGACCCAGATCCTCGCCGATCTCGGCATGAAGATCGAGATCGCCTCCTGGCGTAATATCGTGCCCCATGTGTGGTCGCTGCATATCCGCGATGCCGCCTCGCCGATGTGCTTTACCAATGGCAAGGGCGCCACCAAGGAGAGCGCGCTGTGTTCGGCGCTGGGCGAATTCATCGAGCGCCTGAGCTGCAACTTCTTCTATAACGATCAGTTCTTCGGCGAGGAGATCGCCAATAGCGACTTCGTTCACTACCCCAACGAGCGATGGTTCCAGCCGGGGCCGAACGACGAGCTGCCTGACGAGATCCTCGACGACCATACCCGCGAGATCTATGACCCGGAGGGCGAACTGCGCGGCTCGCACCTGATCGACACCAACTCCGGCAAGGCGGAGCGGGGCATCGTCTCGCTGCCCTTCGTGCGTCAGTCGGATGGCGAGACGGTCTACTTCCCCTCCAACCTGATCGAGAACCTCTACCTCAGCAACGGCATGAGCGCGGGCAACACCCTGCCCGAGGCCCAGGTGCAGTGCCTCTCGGAGATCTTCGAGCGGGCGGTGAAACGCCAGATCATCGAGGAGGAGATCGCCCTGCCGGAGGTGCCCCTGGAGGTGCTGAAGCAGTACCCGGCGATCCTCGAGGGCATCGAGGCGCTGGAGGCCCAGGGCTTCCCGGTGCTGGTCAAGGATGCCTCCCTGGGCGGCCAGTTCCCGGTGATGTGCGTGACCCTGATGAACCCCAAGACCGGCGGGGTCTTCGCCTCCTTCGGCGCCCACCCGAGCTTCGAGGTGGCGCTCGAGCGCAGCCTTACCGAGCTGCTGCAGGGGCGCAGCTTCGAGGGCCTCAACGACTTCATGCCGCCCACCTTCAGCTCCCTGGCGGTGACCGAGCCCAACAACTTCGTCGAGCATTTCATCGACTCCTCCGGGCTGATTTCCTGGCGTTTCTTCAGCAGCAAGGCGGACGTGGAGTTCGTCGAGTGGGACTTCTCGGGCAGCAACGAGGAGGAAGCCGCCGGCCTGTTCGGCATCCTCGAGGAGCTGGGCAAGGAGGCCTATATGGCCGTCCATGAGGACCTGGGCGCGCCGGTGTGCCGCATCCTGGTGCCGGATTTCTCCGAGGTCTATCCGGTGGAGGACCTGATCTGGGACAACACCAACCAGGCGCTGGAGTACCGGGAGGATATCCTCAATCTTCACCGCCTGAACGATGATCAACTGGCCGACCTGCTCGAGCGCCTGGAGGAGAGCCAGCTCGACGAGCATATGGATATCATCACCCTGATCGGTATCGAATTCGACGAGAATACCGTCTGGGGCCAGCTGACCATCCTCGAGCTGAAGCTGCTGATCAACCTGGCCCTGGGCCAGCACGAGGAGGCCCTGGAACGGGTCGAGATGTTCCAGCAGTTCAACGACAATACCGTCGAGCGTGGGCTCTTCTACCAGGCGGTGAGCGCGGTGCTGGAGATCGTCCTGGATGACGAGCTGGCGCTCGACGACTTCCTCTACAACCTGCGCCGCATGTTCGGCGAGCAAACCATGGAGGCGGTGGTCGGCTCGGTGAACGGCAGCGTGCGCTTCCATGGCCTGACCCCCACCAGCATGGAGCTGGAGGGCCTGGAGAAGCACCAGCGGCTGGTCGAGAGCTACAAGAAGCTGCACGCGCATCGCGCCGCCAGGGCCGCTCGATAGTCACTCGTTGAAGGTGCCATAAGCGATGGCACCGCCCGCGGTGATGAGCGTCGACTCCCTGGAAGATCGACAGGGAGCCCCGGCGCTTCGTCCATATCGGGCCCCGGCTCGCGCGCTTGCTGGGCTCGGGCGTGGAGAGAGGCAAGCTGGCGGCCAGTGCCACGCCCACCTTGGCGCGGTTGGGGCGGCCGATGGCCTGGGTGATCCAGGAGCCCGTTTCGGCGAGCTTGTCCAGGTCGATGCCACTTTCGATGCCGAGTCCCTGGAGCAGGTAGGCCACGTCCTCGCTGGCGACGTTGCCCGAGGCGCCTTTGTGACTATAGAGAGCGGGCAGCCGCCGATCAGCGGCTGGCCAGGGCGACACCCACCTTGGAACGGTTGGGGCGGCCGATGGCCTGGGTGATCCAGGCGCCCGTTTCGGCGAGCTTGTTCAGGTCGATACCGCTTTCGATGCCGAGTCCCTGGAGCAGGTAGACCACGTCTTCGCTGGCCACGTTGCCGGAAGCTCCTTTCGCATAGGGACACCCCCCCAGGCCCGCCACCGAGCCGTCGATTACCGCCACGCCTTCCTCCAGCACGGCGTAGAGGTTGGCGATCGCCTGGCCATAGGTGTCGTGGAAGTGGGCGGCGAGTTTCGCCATGGGGACTTCCCTGGCCACCGCCTCGAGCATGCGCTTGGCCTTCAGGGGCGTGCCGACGCCGATGGTGTCGCCCAACGAGATCTCGTAGCAGCCCATCTCGAAGAGCGCCTTGCTGACCTCGGCGACCCTGGCGGGGGCGATCTCGCCCTCGTAGGGGCAGCCCAGCACGCAGGAGACGTAGCCGCGCACCCGCACGCCGGCCTCCTGGGCACGGGCCAGCACCGGGGCGAAGCGCTCCAGCGACTCGGCCACCGAGCAGTTGATGTTCTTCCGGGAGAAGGCCTCGCTGGCCGCACCGAATACCGCCACCTCCTCGACGCCGCACGCCAGCGCCGCCTCCAGGCCCTTGAGGTTGGGGGTCAGCGCCGAGTAGACGACGCCGGGGCGGCGCTTGAGGCCGGTCATCACCTCCCGGTGGTCGGCCATCTGCGGCACCCACTTGGGGGAGACGAAGCTGGCCGCCTCGATATGGGTGAGGCCCGCCGCGCCGAGGCGGTCGATCAGTTCCAGCTTGGTGGCCGTGGCGATGGGCTCGGCCTCGTTCTGGAGGCCGTCCCGGGGGCCGACCTCGACCAGGCGCACCTGGGTGGGAAATGCCATCGTCTTACTCCTTCGCGGAAAACTCGAGCAGCACATCGCCCTGGCCGACGGTGTCGCCGGCGGCGAAGTGGAAGCTCTCCACCTGACCATCGGCGGGGGCGGTCAGGGTGTGCTCCATCTTCATCGCCTCCATGACCATCAGCGGCATGCCTTTCTCCACCGCCTGGCCGGGCTCCACCAGCAGCGCCACCACGGTGCCGTGCATGGGGGCGGTGAGGGTCGATTCCGCCTCGTGGTGGCCGTGGTCGATGCCGTCGATGCGCCGCCAGTGCAGGCGGGTCTCGCCCTGGGGATCGGCCATGACCACCAGGCTGTTGTCCACCAGGCGGGCCTGGAGGCGGCGGCGGTGCCCGTTCAATGTCACCGCCACGGCATCGCCGGCCAGGCGTTCGAGGCGGGCGCTGAGGGTCTGGTCGCCGATGGTCAGCTGCCAGGCGTCGGCGTCGCCCTCGCGGCGGCCTTCCACCACCACCGGGGTGGCCTCGCTGTCGTTGGCCTCGGCGGGATCGCCGAGGGCGAGCCGGATGGTATGGGGGGCGTTGAGGCGGAAGCCGTCGTGGCGGTCCCAGGGGGAGCGGCTCTCGCACTCCCGGGCCAGCTGGTCGAGGCCGATCAGGGCGGCGCCGGCGTAGTCCTCCACCCGGTAGGGCTGGGGGGCGAAGAGGCTGGCCTCGTGGCGCTCGATAAAGCGGGTATCCAGCTCGCAGGCCTTGAAGGCCGGGTGGCCGGCCAGGCGCTGCAGGAAGCCGCGGTTGGTGACCACCCCCTGGACATCGAGTGCGGCCAGGGCCCGGTTGAGGGTGGCCAGGGCCTGGTCGCGGTCAGCGCCATGGACGATCAGCTTGGCGAGCATGGGGTCGTAGTGCATGGAGACCTCGTCGCCGCTCTCCACGCCGCTGTCCAGGCGTACCTTGTCGGCAGCGAGGCCGGCACCGGCGAGGTCCAGGGCGAAGCGCTCCAGGCGCCCGGTGGCGGGCAGGAAGTCCTGTGCCGGGTCTTCGGCGTAGAGGCGCGCCTCGAAGCTATGGCCACTGAGGGTCAGTTCGTCCTGGGCCAGCGGCAGCCGCTCGCCCATGGCTACCCGCAGCTGCCACTCGACTAGGTCCTGGCCGGTGATCATCTCGGTGACCGGGTGCTCCACCTGCAGGCGGGTGTTCATCTCCATAAAGTAGAAGGACCCGTCCGCATCCAGCAGGAATTCGACCGTGCCGGCGCCCACATAGCCGATCTCCTTGGCGGCGCGCACCGCGGCCTCGCCCATCTCGCGGCGGAGCGAAGCGGTCATGCCCGGCGCCGGGGCTTCCTCCAGCACCTTCTGGTGGCGACGCTGCACCGAGCAGTCCCGCTCGAAGAGGTAGACGGCGCCGCCGTGGCTGTCGCAGAACACCTGCACCTCCACGTGGCGGGGCTGGGTCAGGTACTTCTCGATCAGCATGCGGTCATCGTCGAAGGCGGCGCGGGACTCCCGGCGGCAGCCGTCCAGGGCGGCCTGGAAGTCAGCGGCGGACTCCACCACCCGCATGCCCTTGCCACCGCCGCCGGCGCTGGCCTTGAGCAGCACCGGGTAGCCGATCTGGTCGGCCTCGGCCTTGAGCAGGGCGTCGTCCTGGTCGGCGCCGTGGTAGCCGGGCACCAGGGGCACGCCGGCGGCCTGCATGCGCGCCTTGGCGGCGGACTTGTCGCCCATGGCGGCGATGGCCGAGGCGGGGGGGCCGACGAAGGTGATGCCGGCCTCGTCGAGGGCCTCGACGAAGGGGCCGTTCTCGGAGAGGAAGCCGTAGCCGGGGTGGATGGCGCCGGCGCCGGTGCGCCGGGCCGCCTCGATCACCGCCTCGACCTTGAGGTAGCTGTCGCGGGCGGCGGCGGGGCCCAGGCGCACGGCCTCGTCGGCCTCGCGGACATGGCGGGCATTGGCGTCGGCATCGGAATAGACGGCGATGGTGCGCAGGCCCATGGCGCGTGCGGTGCGCATCACCCGGCAGGCGATCTCGCCGCGGTTGGCCACGAGCAGGGTATCGAAGCGAGAGAGGCTCATGAGGCGTTGTCCTTGTTGGGCGTCCAGCGCGGGGCGCGCTTGTCGAAGAAGCTGGCCAGGCCCTCCTGGCCTTCGGGGCTGACGCGAAGCTCGCTGATCACCCGGCAGGTGTGCTCGCGGGTGGCCTCAGAGTCGGGCTCCCGGGCCACCACGCCGAGCAGCGCCTTGGTGGCGCGCTGGGCCTGGGGCGAGCCGGCCAGCAGGGTATCGAGCATGGCGGTGACGGCATCGTCGAGTTGGTCGTGCCCCACCACTCGATGGGCCAGGCCCAGGGCCAGGGCGGTGGCGGCGTCCATGACCTCGGCGGTCAAGGCGTAACGGCGCATCTGGCGGGGCCCCAGGGCGCGCTGCACATAGGGGCTGATCACCGCCGGCGACAGGCCGATCTTAACCTCGGAGAGGCAGAACCTGGCCTTCTCGGAGGCGATCACGATATCGCAGCAGGCGGCCAGGCCCACGGCGCCACCGAAGGCGGCCCCCTGCACCCGGCAGACGGTAGGGCAGGGCAGGGTGTCGAGGTCGTGCATCAGTCGGGCCAGGTGGCGGGAGTCGGCCAGGTTGGCCTCGACGTCGTACTCGACCATGCGTTTCATCCAGCCGAGGTCGGCGCCGGCGGAGAAGCTCTTGCCCTCGGATCCCAGCACCACCCCCCGCACCTCGCCACGGGTGGCGGCCTCGTGCAGGTGCGCCAGGTGGCCATTGAGTTCGGCAATCAGGCCGTCGTCGAAGGCGTTGTGTACCGCGGGGCGGTTCAACGTCAGCCAGGCCACGCCGCGGTCGTCGATCTCGAGTCTTGAGAAGCTTGTCTGTGACATGTCAGACCTCGTTAGCAGAGCTTGAAGCCGGAAGCTGGAAGCTTGAAGAAACCCCGGTAGCTTGCCTCCGGGGCGTGCGGTGGTGACTTCCCGCTTAGAGCTTCAAGCTTCCAGCTCCCTTGCGGAGCAAGGGGACTACATCCGGAAGACGCCGAACTTGGTGTCCTCGATCTCGGCATTCATGGCGGCGGCCAGGGACAGGCCGAGCACGTCGCGGGTCTGGGCCGGGTCGATGACGCCGTCGTCCCACAGCCGGGCGCTGGCGTAGGTGGGGTGGCCCTGGTGCTCGTACTGCTCCCGGGTGGGTTGCTTGAAGGCCTCCTCCTCTTCCTCGCTCCACGCATTGCCTTCGCGCTCGAGCTGTTCGCGCTTGACCTGGGCCAGCACCCCCGCCGCCTGCTCCCCGCCCATCACCGAGATGCGCGCGTTGGGCCACATAAACAGCAGGTTGGGGTCATAGGCGCGGCCGCACATGCCGTAGTTGCCGGCGCCGAAGCTGCCGCCGATCAGCACGGTGAACTTGGGCACCCTGGCGCAGGCCACGGCGGTGACCAGCTTGGCGCCGTGCTTGGCGATGCCCTCGTGCTCGTACTTGGAGCCGACCATAAAGCCGGTGATATTTTGCAGGAACACCAGCGGGATCTTGCGCTGGGCGCAGAGCTCGATAAAGTGCGCGCCCTTGACCGCACTCTCCGAGAAGAGCACGCCGTTGTTGGCGACGATGCCCACCGGGTGGCCGTGGATATGCGCGAAGCCGGTGACCAGGGTGTCGCCGTAGTAGCGCTTGAACTCGTCGAAGGCGGAGTCGTCGACGATGCGCCCGATCACCTCGCGCACGTCGAACGGCTTCTTGAGGTCGGTGCCGACGATGCCGTAGAGCTCCGTCGGGTCGAGGCGCGGGGGCTTGGGCTCCTGCATCTTCAATTGGCCGCGCTTCTGCCAGTTGAGCCGCGACACGCAGGCCCGGGCCAGCTGCAGGGCGTGGGCGTCGTTCTCGGCGTAGTGGTCGGCCACGCCGCTGAGCTTGGCGTGGACGTCGGCGCCGCCCAGGTCCTCGGCACTGATCGACTCACCGGTGGCGGCCTTCACCAGGGGCGGGCCGCCCAGGAAGATGGTGCCCTGCTGCTTGACGATGATCGACTCGTCGGCCATGGCCGGCACATAGGCGCCGCCGGCGGTGCAGGAGCCCATCACTACGGCGATCTGCGGGATGCCCTCGGCGGAGAGCGTGGCCTGGTTGTAGAAGATGCGCCCGAAGTGGTCACGGTCGGGGAAGACCTCGTCCTGGCGGGGCAGGAAGGCGCCGCCGGAGTCGACGAGATAGATACACGGCAGGCGATGCTTGCGGGCGATCTCCTGGGCGCGCAGGTGCTTCTTGACGGTGAGCGGGTAGTAGGTGCCGCCCTTGACGGTGGCGTCGTTGGCGACGATCACGCACTCCACCCCCGAGACCCGGCCGATGCCGGTGACCACCCCGGCGGCGGGCACCGGGGAGTCGTAGACCTCATGGGCGGCCAGGGCCGAGAACTCGAGGAAGGGGGAGCCCTCGTCGATCAGGTGGTCGATGCGGTCGCGCACGAACAGCTTGCCGCGGGACTCGTGGCGGGCGCGGGCCTTGTCGCCGCCGCCCTGGCTGATCGCCGCGGTCAGCTCGCGCAGCGTCATCACCTCGGCGCGCATGGCCGCTTCGTTGGCCTGGAAGGCCTCGCTGCGCGGATTGATCTGGGTGTTCAGGATGCTCATAGCCGATCCTTGTGTTCGATGACCTGGGCCGGTGGCGGTTAGGCGGACTCGGCGAAGAGTTCGCGGCCGATCAGCATGCGGCGAATCTCGCTGGTGCCGGCGCCGATCTCGTAGAGCTTGGCATCGCGCAGCAGGCGCCCGGTGGGGTATTCGTTGATATAGCCGTTGCCGCCGAGCAACTGGATGGCGTCCAGCGCCACCTGGGTGGCCTTCTCGGCGCAGTAGAGGATCACCCCGGCGGCGTCCTTGCGGGAGGTCTGGCCGCGGTCGCAGGCCGCCGCCACCGCATAGAGGTAGGCGCGGCAGGCGTTGAGGGTGGTGTACATATCGGCCACCTTGCCCTGCACCAGCTGGAATTCGCCGATCGCCTGGCCGAACTGCTTCCGCTCATGCAGGTAGGGCACCACGATATCCATGGCGGCCTGCATGATGCCGATGGGGCCGGCGGCCAGCACGGTGCGCTCGTAGTCGAGACCGCTCATCAGCACCCGCACGCCACGGCCCACCTCGCCCAGCACGTTCTCGACCGGAACCTCGCACTCCTCGAATACCAGCTCGCAGGTGTTGGAGCCGCGCATGCCCAGCTTGTCGAGCTTCTGGGCGGTGGAGAAGCCGGGCATGCCCTTCTCGATGATAAAGGCGGTGATGCCCTTGGAGCCGGCGTCCGGGTCGGTCTTGGCGTAGACCACCAGCACATCGGCGTCGGGGCCGTTGGTGATCCACATCTTGTTGCCGTTGAGGATGTACTTGTCACCCTCCAGGCGGGCGCGCAGCTTCATGGAGACCACGTCGGAGCCGGCCCCCGGCTCGGACATGGCCAGCGCCCCCACGTGCTCGCCGCTGATCAGCTTGGGCAGGTACCTGGCCTTCTGCTCGGCCGAGGCGTTGAGCTTGATCTGGTTAACGCAGAGGTTGGAGTGGGCGCCATAGGAGAGGCCCACCGAGGCGCTGGCCCGGGAGATCTCCTCCATGGCGATGCAGTGGGCCAGGTAGCCCATGCCGCTGCCGCCGTCCTCGTCCGGCACGGTGATGCCGAGCAGGCCCATGTCGCCGAACTTCTGCCAGAGGTCGTTGGGGAAGGCGTTGGTCTCGTCGATCTCGGCGGCACGCGGGGCGATCTCGTCGCGGGCGAAGGCGTTGACCTGGTCGCGCAGCATGTTCAGTTCGTCGTCGAGGCCGAAGTCGAGGGGCTTGAAGGGCGTATGCATGACGGGTCTCCGGGATCGAGTGGTCATAGCCAAAGGGGCGTTGGAATGGCTCTAGACTAGGCAAGGTTTACGTTAACGTAAAGTGCAAATCGCCTATACCAAGGTCGCAGGCGAGTCGTCCTGCGCCAACGCGGCGGGGTGTCGTCTTGAGCGTAGTGGCTGGCCCCGGTGGGCCGCCAAGACGGCAGGCGCCCCGCGGGGCGCCTGGTCGTCGGCAGGAGGGGGAGCGGATCAGCCGCCCAGGGCGTGGACCAGCTGATAGTAGAGGGGGATGCCGACGATGACGTTGAGGGGAAAGGTGAAGCCCAGGGAGGCGAGCATCGCCAGGCCGATATTGGCGTTGGGGATGGCGGCGCGCATGGCCGCCGGGGCGGCGATATAGGAGGCACTGGCGGCCAGGGCGGTGAGGATCAGCAGCGAGCCGCTGGGCAGCCCCAGGGTCAGGCCCACGGTGAGGCCACACAGGGCCAGCAGCGGCGGGGCGAGGAGGGCGAAGGCCAGCAGGCGCCAGTGGCGCCAGGGAATGGGCCTCAGGGTCTCGGCGGCGGTCAGGCCCATCTCCAGCAGGAACAGCGCCAGCACCGCATGGAAGGCCCCGGTCAGCAGGTCGGTGACGTTGGACCCCTGGGCCGGGCCATACATGGCGCCGATCACCACGCCCCCGGCCAGCAGGATCACGCCGCGATTGGTCAGGGTCTCGTGCCATAGGCTGCTCATCGCCTCGCCGGGTTCGCGCCCCTTGTAGCGGCGATAGGTGGCGATGGCCACCATGATCGCCGGCAGCTCCATCATTACCAGATAGAGGGTCACCTCGGCGCCGATGGGCAGGCCGCGGCCCTCGGCGAAGGCCAGCGCCACGGCGAAGGTGCCGGCACTGACCGAGCCGTAGTGGGCGGCCAGGCTGGCGCTGTCGGCGGGGGCGAGGCGCACCAGGCGCCGCAGCACCGGCATCAGCGCCAGCGGAATCAGGCCGCCGAGGGCCGCCACCGCGGCCAGCTCCGGCACCAGGGACCAGCCCAGGTTGCCGTAGAGGGCCATGCCCCCCTTGAGGCCGATGGTCAGCATCAGCAGCAGGCTCAGGGTGTCGTAGGCGGCCTTGGGAATGGTCAGGTCGGATCTCACCACGCCGGCCAGCAGGCCGAGCAGGAAGAACATCACCACGATATCGGGCATGGGCGTATCTCGTCTCGCGAAGGGAAAGCGCCGCGCATTGTGCTTAGGTCGAGGTATGGATACCAATTAAGAGTTTAGTGATGCAGTATAGATAATCATCTATGTCATCGACGCGCGGGGTGCGCCATGAACAGTCGCCATCTGACCTTTCGCCTCTTGCAGGTCTATGCCGCGGTGGTCGGCAGCGGCTCGGTCAGCGAGGCGGCACGGCGCCTGCACCTGACCCAGCCCACCGTCTCCCAGCAGCTCAAGCGCCTGGCCGAGACGGTGGGGGAGCCGCTGCTCGAGAGTCGCCAGGGGCGGCTCGTGCCCACCGAGGCCGGGGCCGAGCTCTACCGGGCCAGTCGCGAGGTGCTGGGGCGCTTCGATGACTTCGGCGACTACCTGGAGGCCTTGCGCGGCGGCGAGCGGGGGCGTTTCTCCATCGCCCTGGTCAATACCGCCCAGTACGTGCTGCCGCGGCTGCTGGGGCCCTACAGCCGGGCCTTTCCCGAGGTGGACGTGACCGTGCATATCGGTAACCGCCGGCAGATGCTGACCCGCTTCGAGCGCCAGGAGGACGACCTCTATGTGTTCAGCCATCCGCCCTCGTTGGCCCATGCGGTGGCGGGACGCTTCCTGCGCAACCCCCTGGTGGCGGTGGCGCCCCGGGATCATCCCCTGGTCGGGCGCGAGCGGGTGGCGATGAGCGAGTTGCTCGGCGAGCGCATGCTGCTGCGCGAGCCGGGCTCGGCGACCCGCATGCTCTTCGACAGTTGGCTCCAGGAGCAGGGCCTGAGCCTGGGGCCGACCCTGCAGATGGCCAGCAACGAGGCGATTCGCGTCGGCGTGGCCTCCGGCATGGGGCTCGCCGTGCTCTCCGAGCATGTGCTGCCGCCGGAGCATCCCGACCTGGTGATCCTGCCGGTGGCGAGACTGCCGCTGGAGAGTCACTGGCAGTTCATCGTGCGTCGCGACCGCCGGCTCTCCCATGCGGCGCTGGGCTTCTTGCGTTTCGCCGAGGGGCACCTGGGCGAATGCGTGGAGTCGCGTTTCTTGTGCAACGAACTGGGGGGGCTGCTGGAGCGGCTGGAGGCGGCGCCCTGAGGGGCTTAGACCTTGGTCGAAGGTTGGCGCCGTGCAAGCTTGGTGACAGTTTGGTCCTCTAGAGTCTCGGTGGCCGGGCGACGACCCGGGGACCATCTAACAACGAGGATACACACGCCATGTTCGATCGCTTCCTTCCCCAGAGTGGCAAGACGACCCTGATGGCCGGCGCCGCGGCGGCCATGCTGGCCTCCCTGGCGATGACCACGCCGGTGGCCGCCGATGATTACCCGGACCGTCCCCTCGACCTGGTGGTGGGCTTCGGCACCGGGGGCAGCGCCGATCGCATGACCCGCGCCGTCTCCACCTACCTGGCCGAGGAGCTCGGCGTACCGGTGCGGGTCACCAACCGCCCCGGCGCCGGCACCCAGGTCTCGGCGAACTATATCCTGTCGCGCCCGGACGATGGCTATACCGTCTACGCCTCTACCTTCGCTCCCTACCTGACCAATACCATCCTCACCGGGGGCGCCCAGTACGGTATCGAGGACTTCTCCTTTATCAACTTCCAGTGGTTCGACCTGGACCTGATCGCCGCCAACAAGGACAGCGGCTTCGAGGATCTGCCCACGCTGCTGGAGGCGATCCGCGACAACCCCGGCGAGGTACGGGCCTCGGTGGTACAGGGCTCCGCCGGCCACCTGATGGTGCGCCTGCTGCTGGAGGAGGCGGGGATTCCCCAGGAGAACCTCAACCTGGTGACCTATAACAGCGGCGGCGAGGCGCGCTCCGCGGTGGCCGGCGGCCAGGTCCATTTCACCTCCATCAGCGCCCAGGGCAGCGAGGGGATCCGCGAATTCCTGACGCCGCTGGCCGTGGTCAGCGACGAGCGCATCGAGCAGTGGGACGCCCCGACCATCAACGAGGCGCTCGATCCCATGGATATCGAGGTGCCGGTGCTGCAGGGCTCCATGCGCGGCTTCGCGGTGACCGCCGAGACCGAGCGTCAGTATCCGGAGCGCTACGAGATCCTCTCCGAGGCGATCCAGAACACCCTGGCGCGCAAGGAGGTCCAGGACCACCTCGAAGGCAATGACATCGGCGGGGTCTGGATCGGCCCCGAGCGCTCCAATGAGCTGATGCACACCAACTTCGAGGTCTTCGAGGCCTACGCCGACCTGCTCAACTGATCCTTCCCGCATGATGCGCCCCCGGCGTGTGGGTCGGGGGCGACTGGAGTCCATCCATGACCGCCAACAAACGCGACTATGGGGACCTCTTGGTCCTCATGGCTCTGGCCGGCTTTACCCTCTGGTACCTGCTGGATGCCATCCGGGTCTCCTCGGCCGTACAGAACCTGCTGCTGATCCTGCCCCTCTCCCTGGTGGTGCTGGCCATCGTGGTCCTGGAGGTGGGGATGCGCCTGAAGAAGGGCACCCTGCTGATCCGCGAGGAGCGCGAGGGCGAGCCGCTGCACCGCACCCTGCCGGTGGTGGGGCTGTTCGCCGCCTATGTGCTGTCGCTGGAGACCCTGGGCTTCGACGTGGGCACGGTGCTCTTCATCGCCGCCTTCCTGGTGCTCAAGGGCGAGCGCCACTGGCCGCTGCTGGGGGGCTACAGCCTGGCCTTCGGCTTCGGCGTGGCCTTCTTCTTCGCGCAGATGCTGCCCTATCCCATGCATATGCTGATCCTTCCGGGCTAAGGGAGTCACACCATGATCGATTTCATCGCCGTCGAGCAGGGCCTGGCCCTGCTCTTCTCGAGCTTTTCCCCCTGGATGGTGGTGGTGCCCGGCATCGTCATCGGGCTGATCTTCGGCGCCACCCCGGGGCTGCAGATCTCCATGGCCATGGCGATCTTCCTGCCGATGACCCTGTACATGGATTTCGTCCAGGCGATGCTGTTCCTGACCGCCATCTTCACCGGGGGCTCCTTCGGTAGCGGCATCCCGGCGATATTGATGAATATCCCCGGCACCTCCTCGGCCATCGCCACCGCCTTCGACGGTTACCCCATGGCGCGCCAGGGCAAGCACAACCAGGCCCTGGGCGTGGCCCTGGTGTCGTCGGTGCTCGGTACCCTGATGGGCTACGTCATTCTCTTCGTAATGATCCAGCCGCTCTCCCTGATGGTGCTCAAGCTGGGGCCCGCGGAGATGTTCGCGGTGATCCTGTGGGGCATGACGCTGATCGCCAGCCTCAAGGGCGAGCAGGTACTCAAGGGCCTGATGGCCGGCTTCGTGGGGCTGTTGATCGGCACCATCGGCTTCAACGAGCTGGGCATGGCGCGGGGCACCATGGGCCAGACCTATCTTCTCGACGGGGTGCCGGTGATTCCCGCCATGATGGGCATGTTCGCCGCCTCGGAGCTGTTCAAGCTGGCCAACAAGGGCTTTATCGTCGAGTCGAAGGCCTCCCGCAGGGTCAAGCTCGGGGAGATCTTCCAGGGTTTCAAGCTGGCCGTTCGCTACCCCTGGGTGATGATCCGCGGCGGCCTGATCGGGGTCTTCGTGGGGGCGGTGCCCGGGGTCGGCTCCTCGGTCTCCAACCTGCTCTCCTACGTGGAGACCCAGCGCCGCGACGAGGACCCGGACTCCTTCGGCAAGGGCAACCCCAAGGGCGTGGTGGCCTCGGAGTCGGCCAACAGCACCTCGGAGGCGGGCTCCATGGCCACCCTGCTGGCCCTGGGCATTCCCGGCGGCGGGGCCACGGCGGTGATGCTGGCGGCCTTCGCCATGCATAACATCACCGGCGGCCCGCAGTTCATCCGCCAGCAGACCGACGTGGTCTACGCCATCATCTTCGCCAACTTCGCCCAGGTGTTCCTGCTGCTGGTCATCGGGCTGCTGTTTATCCCGCTGCTGGCCAATATCATCAAGGTGCCGATGCGCTACCTGATTCCCTCGGTGCTGGTGCTGGCGGTGATGGGCTCCTTCGGCCTCACCGGCAACATGACCGGGCCGGTAACGGTGCTGGTGTTCGCGGTGGTCGGCTGGATCTTCCGCCACTACGGCTATTCGGTGCCGGCGGCGGTGATCGGCATGCTGCTGGGGGCCATGGCCGAGAAATCCCTGCTGCACTCCTACCAGATCAGCGGCGGCGACCTGAGCTATGTGCTGGAGCGTCCGGTGACCCTGCTGATCCTGGCGCTGCTGCTGGTGTCGCTGTTCGGCAAGCGCTTATTGGGCCTGGTCCGGGGGCGCAAGAAGGCCGCCGGCGCCTGAACCATGCTCAAGCGCAGCCTGCTGACCCTGCTGATCGGCGGCCTGGGGGGCGGCCTCGCCAGCCTGGCCGCCTTGCCCCTGGCCTGGATGCTGGGGCCGCTGTGCCTGGTGCTGGCGGCCTCCTTGGCCGGGGCGAAGGCGGGCATCGACCCGCGGCTGCATCGCGGCGCCATCGCCATGCTCGGCCTGTTTATCGGTAACCGCATCGACCTGGGCGAGCTGTCGCATCTGCTCGAGTGGTACCCCAGCGTGCTGGCCATGCTCGGCTATATGGGACTGATGCTGCTGGGCGGGCGCTGGCTCTTCGCGCGCAGCGGCATGAGCCGGCTCAGCGCGCTGTTCTGCGCCTTCCCTGGCAGCATGAACGGCGCCGTCATCCTCGCCGACCGCCTCGGCGCCGACGTGCGCTGGATCGCCATCACCCATGCCATCCGCCTGGTGATGGTGGTGGCCTCCGCCGCCCTGCTGGCCAGCCACCTGGCCGGTGGGGTGATCCTGGGAGAGGGCAACGGCCTGCACTGGGGGGATCTCTACCTGCTGGCGCTGGCTCCGGCCTGCGCCTGGCTGGGCCGGCGGCTGCGCCTGCCGATCCCCGAATTCCTGGGGCCCATCGCCGTGGGCGCGGCCATGGCCAGCCTCGGCCATGGGATCGTGCTGCCGGATCTGCTGCTGATCCTGACCTTCCTGGTCCTGGGTAGCTCGGTGGGCGCGCGTTTCTCGGGCACCGGTTGGTCGCGGCTGCTCCGGGTGGGGCGCTATGGGCTGGCGTTCGGCGCCTATGCGGTGGTGATGGCCCTGGGCACCGCCTGGGGGGTGTCGAGCCTGACGGACCTGCCCTTCGCGGCGGTGCTGCTGGCGCTGCTGCCCGGCGGCGTCGGCGAGATGGCGGTGATCGCCGTGGCGCTGGAGATCGACCCGGTCTATGTGGTCTCCCACCATGTGCTGCGCCTGCTGCTGTTGATCCTGCTTACCCCGCCGCTGATCGCCCTGGCGCGTCGGCGTCGCGCCGCGGCGCAAAGACGACGCTGACGGTCAGTCCCTGGCCCGGGGGGCTGGCGAAGTCGAGGCGGGCGCCATGGGCCCGGGCCACCTCGTCGACGATGGCCAGGCCCAGGCCGCTGCCCGGGGTCGCCGGGCTGGCCCGATAGAAGCGCTCGGTGAGCCGGGCCAGGTCGTCGGCGGCCACCCCCACCCCGTCGTCGGCGACGCTCAGCGCCGGCGCCCCCTCCCGCTGGAAGACCCGCACCCGGATGGGCCCTCGGTAGGGCGTCTCGCCGCCGGCGTGCTGGCTGGCATTCTCGATCAGGTTCTGCACCAGCCAGCGCAGCCGCACCGGGTCGCCGAGCACCTCGCCGGCCTGTTGCTCGATCAGCTCCAGCTCCTGGCCGCGCTGATAGATGCGCGCGGCCGCCTCGGCGCAGGCCTCCCGGCATACCTCGCCGAGGGACACCGGTACCAGGGCCTGGGTGTCCACCAGCTCGTGGCGGGTCTTGGCCAGGGTCAGCAGCTGCTGCACCGTGTAGCCGGCCTGCTCGGCGATGCGCTCGATCTCCTCCAGGGGGTGGCGCAGGGCGGGGTCCGCGCAGCGTCGCGCGGTGAGTTCCGCCAGGGCGCGGATCTCCGAGACCGGGGTGCGCAGCTGGTGAGAGACATCGGCATTGAACTGCTGGGTATTGCGGATGCTCTGACGCATCCGCGCCATCAGGCCGTTGATGCTGGCCACCAGGGTGGTGACCTCCCGGGGCACCCGGGTCGCGATGGGCTCCAGGTCGTTGGGGGAGCGCTGGCGCAGGCCGCGGCTGATGGCGCGCAGCGGCGCCAGGCCCTGGTGAATCGCCAGCAGGGCGATGGTCACGGCGAGCAGGCCGCCCACGGCGGTCAGTCCCGAGAGGGTCAGCAGGAAGTCGTTGATCAGGCTGTCGCGGGCCTCGGTGGATTCGGCCACGATCACCTCGATATGGCCACTGCGGGTGGCGCGGATCACCGGGAAGCTGGTGGCCACGGCGCGCAGTTCGTTGCCGGCATAGTAGGTGTCGTAGAAGGCCGGCGTGGTGGCGCCCGGGGGAGGGCCCTCCAGGCCCTCGAAGCCGGCCAGCATATTGCCGGCATCGTCGCGGATGCGATAGAAGATCTTGCCCTCGCCGCGGCTGCCCAGGGTGCTGATGCTGAAGTAGTGCATATTGATGCGCAGCTCGCCATCCACCGAGTGGATGCGCCGTTCCACCCGCTCGGCGGCGTTGAGCAGCATGGCATCGAAGGTCTCGTTGATCTGGCGGGAGAGCACCACCTGGCTGGCGACCAGGGTGAGGATGCCCACCAGGCTGAAGGGCAGGCCGATCCACAGCAGCAGGCGGGCGCGGATCGAGCTCATGGGCGCGGCTCGCCGGCGTCGAGGAGGTAGCCGAGGCCGCGCACGGTGCGTAGCTGGGCGGCCTGGCCGATCTTCTTGCGCAGCCGCGAAATATAGGTCTCCACGGCGCTAGGGGTGATGGCATCGTCCAGGTCGGAGAGGCGGTCGATGATCTGCGCCTTGCTGACCAGGCGCCCCTGGTTGATCAGCAGGTACTCGAGGACCTCCCGCTCGCGGCGGTGCAGCGCCACCGCCTCGCCGTCGACCCGCACGGTGGGGCTGTCCGGGGGCAGCTCCAGGCCGCCGCACTGCAGGCTGTTTTCGCCGAACTGCTTGGCGCGACGCACCAGCGCCTTGGCCCGGGCCACCACCTCGACCAGGGAGAAGGGCTTGCCCAGGTAGTCGTCGGCGCCTTCCTCCAGCCCCAGCACCCGCTGGTCCAGGTCGTCCCGGGCCGAGATGATCAGCACCGGCGTCTTGTCCTGACGGGCGCGCAGCCGGCGCAGCACATGGATGCCGTCCAGGTTGGGCAGCCCCAGGTCGAGCAGGATCAGGTCGAAGGAGAGGTGGCGCAGCCACTGCTCGGCGGCCCGGCCGTCGTCGCAGGTCTCCACCCGGAAACCCGCCTCCGTGAGGAAGCTGGCGATGGAGGTGGCCAAGTTGGGGTTGTCTTCGACTACCAGCGCTTTCACGTGCCATCCCGTCTCATGAGTTGCCGAGGCGGGCAGTATATCGCGATGGGGCGGCTCGGGTCTTACGGCGATACCGGCCGACGGGAAGCGACGCCCGGGCGGGCGCCGCCGTGGGGGTTAGTCGGCGTTGGGGAAAAACAGCTGCTGGCCGTCGACGCTGAAGTCGGCGATGGCCTGCTGGCCCTCGTCGGAGAGCAGCCAGGCGTGCCACTGGGCGGCCAGCTCATGCTTGAGGTGGGGGTGGCGCTCGGCGTCGATCACCACGCTGCCGTACTGGTTGAAGAGACGCTCGTCGCCCTCGAAGCGCAGGGTCAGGTCCTGGGGGTTGGCGAAGGCCACCCAGGTGGCGCGGTCGCTCATCACATAGGCGTCCATGCCGGCGGCGGTATTGAGGGTCGGGCCCATGCCGCTGCCCAGCTCGCGGTACCAGGGGGCGGCCGGGGTGATCTCGGCGGCCTCCCAGAGGCGCTGCTCGGCGCGGTGAGTGCCGCTGTCGTCGCCGCGGGAGGCGAAGGGCGCCTCGGCCTCGGCGATTCGCGTCAGGGCGTCGGTGACGCTATCGGCCTCCGCGACGTCGGCGGGGTCGGCGCTGGGGCCGATCAGAACGAAGTCGTTGTACATCACATCGGCCCGCTCGCTGCCGTAGCCCTCGTCCACGAAGCGAGTTTCGCCTGCGGTGTCGTGCACCAGCAGGGCGTCGGCATCGCCGCGGCGGGCCAGCTCGAAGGCCTGGCCGGTGCCCACGGCGACGACTCGCACCTCGATCCCGGCGGCCTCGGTGAACTGCGGCAGGATGGCGTCGAAGAGTCCCGAGTTCTCGGTGGAGGTGGTGGAGGCCAGGGTAATGTAAGGGGCCTCCTCCTGGGCGAGCAGGGGGGAGGAGAGGCCGAGCAGGCCGATACCGGCGAGTGTCGCTGCGATCTGGTTCATGGCGCTTCCTTTCGTGTGGGTGGTGGTCAGGGAGGGGGCGGCGAGACCACCAGGTCGCCGCGGATAAAGGCCCGGGCCTCCGTGGAGGTCGGTGCCGTGAAGAAACGCTCGGCGGGGGTGTGTTCCAGCAGCCGCCCGCCGCACAGGAAGAGGACGTCGTCGGCCAGGCGCCGCGCCTGATGCAGGTCGTGGCTGCTCATGACGATGCGCGTGCCGTGGCGGTGGAACTCGTCGACGGCGGCCTCCACCGCCTGGATGGCGGCGGGGTCCAGGGCCGAGGTGGGCTCGTCGAGGAACAGCACCCGAGGCTCCAGCAGCCAGGCCCGGGCCAGGGCCAGACGCTGTTGTTCGCCGCCGGAGAGCACCCGGGCGGGGCGCGCCTCCAGGGTCGCCAGGCCGAAGCGTTCCAGGGCCTCCCGGGCCAGGGCCTTGCGATGGCGCCGGGGCGTGCCCTTGACCGCCAGGGCATGGGTGAGGTTGGCCAGCGCCGAGCGCCGCAGCAGCACTGGGCGCTGGAAGACCATGGCCTGACGCGGCGTCTCGCCCTCCCAGTGGAGGCGTCCCTGGCTGGGAGCCAGCAGGCCATGGGCCAGGCGCATCAGCAGGCTCTTGCCGGCGCCGTTGGGGCCCATCACCAGGGTGCGGCGACAGCCATCCAGGCGCAGGGTCACCGGGGCCAGCAGGGGCTGGCCCCGGTGACGAAAGCTCACCTCCTCCAGGATCAGCGAAGGGATGGCCTGGGTCAGGGGTTGATTCAGGGTGGTCATCCCAGCCGCCTCCGTGCCATCTCGCCCAGCAGGTGGGCGGCGCCGTTGATCAGGGTCACCAGCACCAGCAGCACCAGGCCGAGCCCCAGGGCCAGGGCCAGGTTGCCCTTGCTGGTCTCCAGCACGATGGCGGTGGTCATCACCCGGGTCACGCCATCGATATTGCCGCCGACGATCATCACCGCCCCCACCTCGGCGCTGGCGCGGCCGAAGCCGGCCAGCACCACGGTGATCAGCCCCAGGCGAGCGTCCCACAGCAGGGTGGGAATGCGCCGCAGCCGCGTCAGCCCCAGGGAGGTCAACTGCTCGGCATACTCGCCGTGGAGCTCCTCGACCTGTTGGCGGGTCAGGGCGGCGATGATCGGCAGGATCAACAGCACCTGGGCGATCACCATGGCGCCGGGCGTGAACAGCAGGCCGAACTGGCCCAGGGGGCCGGCCCGGGAGAGCAACAGATAGACCGCCAGGCCCGCCACCACCGGCGGCAGTCCCATCAGTGCATTGAGCACCACGATCAGCAGGCCGCGAGCGGGGAAACGCCATAGCGCCAGGGCGGCGCCCAGGGGCAGGCCGACCAGGGCGGCGATCAGCACCGCCGCCAGCGACACCTGCAGCGACAGGGCGACGATGGCCAGCAGGGCCGGGTCCAGGCCGAGGACCAGGTTCAGGGCGGTGATAAAGGCGGAATCGGACGTGGGCATCGTGTCTCCCTGGGTCTTCTCGCATCTTCTGCATTTATTCGCGTTGATGCATCCTATGCTGGAAAATATGCAGGATAATGCAGTAATACGACGACCCCTGGCGTCGATACGACGCGAGGGGTCGTCGTGGGAACCCCCGAGGGAGAGCGGATGGAATCGACAGCGACCTATCTGACCACCAGCGAGGCGGCCGCCTATTTGCGGCTGAAGGAACGCAAGCTCTACGACCTGGCCGCCCAGGGGGTGATCCCCTGCACCCGGGTCACCGGCAAGCTGCTGTTTCCCCGCCATAGCCTGGACCTGTGGCTGATGCACCACCTGGAGGGGGATAGGGCCGGTCGTCGCGCTGCGCCCCCGGTGCTGGCGGGTAGTCAGGATCCGCTGCTGGAGTGGGCGGTGCGCGAGAGCGGCTGTGACCTGGCGCTGCTCTGTCACGGCAGTGGCGATGGGGTCAGGCGCCTGGCCGAGGGCGATGTCATGCTGGCCGGGGTGCATCTGATCGATGCCGAGAGCGGCGAGTACAACCGGCCGGAGCGTCTGGGACTGAGTGCCATGGGCGACCTGGTGGCGCTGCGCTGGGCGCGCCGCCGCCAGGGGCTGTTGCTCGCCCCGGGCAATCCGCTCGCTATCCGCGGCCTGGCGGACCTGGCCCGGCCGGGGGTGGTGGTGGCCCGGCGTCAGCCGGACGCCGGGGCCGAACGGCTGCTGCGCTACCTGCTGGCGCGCCAGGGCGTCGAGGTCGAGGCGTTGTGCTTCGGCCCCCATCTGGCCCTGAGCGAGGACGACCTGGCCCTGGCGGTGCGCCAGGGAGAGGCCAGCGCGGGCCTGGGGGTGGCGGCGGCGGCGCGCCGTCAGGGCGTCGACTTCCTGCCCCTGCACTGGGAGCCCTTCGATCTGCTGATGCGCCGACGGGACTATTTCGAGGCGCCGATCCAGCGCCTGCTGGCCTTTACCCGGGAGTCGCGCTTCGCCGAGCGGGCGGCGGCCCTGGACGGATATGACCTCGGCGAGCTGGGGCGGGTGGTCTATAACGCCTGAACCGAGGCGAGGCGTTTTCACCCCGGCCCATCTCGAGCCAGCCCCGGGAATCCTGCTGCGCCGTGGGTGAGGGATCCGATGCCAAGGACGTGCTTTTAGGCAGTGTCGGTGGGGGGGCCGGGGGCAATATTGTGATTGAGCCGAAATCGGTTGCTCGGATCGAAGCGGGTCTTGAGCGCCGTCAGGCGATCATGGTTCTGTCGGTAGTTGGCGGCTACCCGCTCGGTGTCGTCTGCGGACATGAAGTTCACATAGCCACCCGCCTGGGAGTGAGGGAGCAACGCTTGGTAGTAGGCCCGTCCCCAGGCGATATTGGCCTCGCTGTCGCGGGCGTCCGGCCAGCTTGGCCCTAGGGCGGTGGCGAAGGCCGCCTCCCGGTAGGCGAACGCCGTGGCTTCCGCGGCGACGCGTTGGCAGGCCCCATCGATGGGGAACAGCAGGGTGGCGGTCTGTGGGCAGGGGATGCGGGACCCGAAGTCGAGATGCACGGCGATCGCCGCGTCGCTCAGTTCCCGGCTGAAGCAGCCCTTCCAGTAGTGATGCAGCCCGGCGGGCAACAGCTCATCGAACAGGGTGTTGATCACTGGGTAGGGCATGCGCTGGAGAAATTGCCCTAGCACTGGGCCGAGGTGGCCGAGCCGCTCGCGTATCGCGTCGTCCTCGCCCGCCGGTCCGCTCCAGCAGGTCAGCACCACGACCACCGGGTGGCCGTGCCACCCTTCGGGCACGAAGGGCAGCGGTGGCGCCAGGGTGATGCCGAGGATCGCCCCCAGCGCCTCGGGCGCCTCGGCGATCAGCTCCCGGTAGGCCTGGAGGATCCCGGCCTCGAGCGGGTAGAAGGTCGGGCCGCCGAGGACATCGGCCACCTCGTGCAGGCGGTACTCGAAGGAGGTGACCACGCCGAAGTTACCGCCGCCGCCGCGGATGGCCCAGAACAGTTCCTCGTGGCGGCCTTCGCTGCAGGTCAGCAAGCGACCTTCGGCGGTGACCAGGTCCGCCGAGACCAGATTGTCACAGGTCAGCCCGCAGCGCCGCGCCAGATAGCCCAGGCCGCCGCCCAGCGTCAGTCCGGCGATGCCGGTGGTGGAGACGATGCCTCCGGTGGTCGCCAGGCCGAAGGCGGCGGTGGCATGGTTGAAGTCGGCCCAGGTGCAGCCGCCCTGGGCCCGCACGCGGCGTTGCTCGGGGTCGACCCGGATGCCGCGCATGCGCTCGAGGGAGAGGACCAGGCCGTTGTCGCAGGTCCCGAAGCCGGGCACGCTGTGTCCGCCGCCGCGCACGGCCAGGGGAAGGTCGTGCTCACCGGCGAAGGTCACGCCTGCCATCACGTCGGCGACATCCGCGGCCTGGACGATCAGCGCGGGGTGGCGATCGTGCTGGGCGTTGTAGACCCGGCGTGCCGTGTCGTAACCCGCATCACCCGGTCGCATCAGGACGCCGTGCAGGCGCTGTTCCAGGGCCTGAATGTCCTTCGCGTTCGGGGCGCCATGCCCCGTCTCGATATCGGTCATTTTCATCTCGCACCTCCCGGCCTGGGGTATCGAGCCGGATTGGAACGGCGTCCCCCTGGGCTGTACCTCAGGCATAGCAGGGTTAGCGTCCCGCAAGCGTGACGACGGCGTGACAAGCAAGGCAAGGAAGTCGGGCAGTGATCCGTATCCGGGGATAGGCTGGAGGCAGGAGGAGTGTCCATGACTCGACTGCATGCCTCGCTGCTGGGCCCGTTCGCCTGCCATACGCCGGATGGGAAGGAGCTCGTCTTCCCGACCCGTAAGGTCGAGGCCCTGCTAGCCTACCTGATGGCGAGCCCGACACGGCGGGAGACGCGGGACCGGCTTGCTGGCCTGCTGTGGGACGACATGGCGGAGCCACGGGCCCGGGCCAACCTGCGCCAGGCCCTGTCTCGGCTGCGGCGTGCGTTGCCGCCGGCGGTGCGCGACGGCCTGATCATCGGTGCCCGGGAGGTGGCCGTGGAGCCAAAGGCGTTCGAGGTCGATCTGGAGGAGTTCGAGCGGCGGGTGGCCGATGGCACTCCGGAGACCCTGGAACGAGCGCTCGCCCAGTATCGGGGCCCCTTCCTGGAGGGCATGGCCGACTGCGGTGAGGCCTACGAGGCGTGGCTGGTGGCCCAACGCTGTCGCCTGGAGGAGCAGCGGCAGCAGCTGATGCGCCGCTTGCTCGACCACTATGTCATCACCGGCGCCATCGATCCGGGGATCCAGCTCGCCCTGCGGTTATTGGCGGATGACCCGCTGGACGAAGGGATACTGCGCATGCTGATGCGCCTCTACCTCTACCAGGACCGGATCGGGGCGGCGCTCGCGCAGTATCGACGTTTCGGCGAACGGCTCGCCGCTGAGCTCGGCGTCACTCCCGCCCCGCAGACCGAGCGCCTGCGGCAGGAGCTGCTGGCGCTGCTGCCGGGCGATACGCCCGACCTGGCGTGGGAAAGCGACGACCTGCCCGAGCGCCCCGAGGTGATCGTGGCCGCCGCCGCGGCACGCCGGTGGCGCCGCGGCGAGCCCTCCGGGCTGCCGGCGTTGGCCGTCCTGGCTCTGGAACCGGCCGAGGAGGGGCTGTGTCACCTGGGTGAGGGCCTGGCCGAGGATATCGCCACCGAGCTGGGTCGTTTTCGTGAGCTCGAGGTGATCGCCCCGGCCAGCGCCCTGGCCTATCGCCATAGCGGGGCCAGCCGGGAACAGATCGGTCGCGAACTCGGCGTCGATTATCTCCTCGACGGGCGGCTGCGTGGCTTCGGAGAGGGGCTGCGGCTCACCACCCGCCTGCTGGCGACCGAAGGGGGACGTCAGGTCTGGGCGGAGCGTTACGACTGCCGGCGCGACGAGCTCTTTGCGGTACAGGACGAGATCGTTGCGCAGCTCGTCGGTCGCCTGGTCGGGCGGATCGAGGATGATCGCCTGACCCGGACCCGGCGGATCCCGCCCCGGGACTGGCAGGCCTATGACCTCTGGCTGCGCGGCTGGCATGCTCTGCGCTACCCGGATCTGCCGGCGATCCAGGAGGCGCGGCGCTGCTTCCGGCAGGCACTGGCCCGGGACCCGCGGTTCGCCCGGGCCTACGTCGGGCTGGCCCTGGCGCACCTGGATGAATGGGCCTGCTACGCCTGGCAGCACTGGGTATTCTTGCAGGATGAGGCCCTGGCGCTCGGTCGCCGGGCGGTCGCCCTGGACAAGCATGATCATCGTGCCCACTGCATGCTGGGCCTGGCCGAGCTCTATGCACGGCGTTACGAGGCCGCCGACCGGGAGCTGACGCTGGCCCTCGCCCTCAATCCCAGCGATGCCGACGTGCTCGCCCATGCCGCCTTCGCCCTGGCCTTGATCGGCGACCCCGAACGTGGGGTGGAGGCGGCGCGCAAGGCGCTACGCCTGGCCCCTTACCGGCCAGAGTGGTACGCCGGCATGGCCGGGATCGCCTTCTTCAGCGCCCGGCGCTATGGCGAGGCCATCGACACCCTGGCCTCGGCGCCCCAGGCCTTCTGCAATACACCGGCCTTCCTCGCCGCGGCCCATGCCCATCTCGGCCAGCTCGAGCAGGGCCGCCATCACCGCGATACCGTCTATCGCCACTACCGTTATCAACTGGCCCGCGGCACCTTCCCCGCGGATATCGGTTGCCTGGAATGGCTGGCCGCGCTCGACCCCTACCGTCGCGACGCCGATGCCGAGCACTATCTGGAGGGACTGCGTCGGGCAGGGTTCGACTAGGGCCGCAAAAAGGAGGGCCAACTGCTAGAACTGATAGGGAGGCGGCTAGGCGAGGAAACGTCGATGTCCCGCCGCCGACCGGCGGCACCAAGGTGTCGCAACCCCATGGCTCCCATGCGGAGGTGTGCCATGAACCAGCCCCCACCAGCGGCCAGCGAGTATGTCGAGTTCTGGAACGACACCCTGGCCGAGAAGTTCGATCGTTTCCAGAATATCCTGATGAATGGCCTGAGCTACCATAGCCGAGTGCCCCTCGAATCCCTCTCCATTACGCCGGGTAGCCGGATCCTCGATGTCGGTTGCGGCTGGGGTGATACCGCCATTGCGTTGGCACGCCAGGCCGGCCCCCGGGGCGAGGTGCTGGGCCTGGACTGTGTCGAGCAGTTCCTCGAGGATGCCCGGCGACGCGCCACGGCGGCGGGCATCGATAACGTCACCTTCGTGGCCGCCGACGTGGAGCGTTACCCCTTCGAGCCGGAGTATGACCTCTGCTTCTCGCGCTTCGGCATGATGTTCTTCGAGCATCCGGTGGTGGCCATGCGCAACGTCCACAAGGCCCTCAAGCCGGGCGGCGATCTGATGTTCATCGTCTGGCGCGATATCGCCGATAACCCCTGGCTGGGCCTGCCCAAGCAGGTGGTGCTGGACTTCCTGCCGCCCCCCGGCGAGGACGCCCGCAGCTGTGGCCCGGGGCCCTTCTCCATGGCCAATCCCGAGGTGGTTACCCAGCAGCTGGAGATTGCCGGTTTCGAGGAGGTCGCCTTCGAGCGCAACGACGGCCCCGTGGAGGTGGGTGACTCGGTGGAGAACGCCATGCGCTTTCAGCTTGCCCTGGGACCGGCCGGCGAGGTGTTCCGCGAGGCGGGGGAGGAGGCCGAGCGCCAGCGCCCCGAGATCGAGGAGGCGCTGCGCCAGGCCCTGGCCCCCTTCGAAAAGGCGGGCCGCATCGTCATGGGGTCCAGTTCCTGGACGATTACCGCGCGCAAGCCGGGAGGCGCCTGAGCCACTCGGCCGGCGGGCATGGCATCTATCACCATGGCTCTTCGAGAATCGCGAGCTGGCCGCCGAGTGGGCACGGCACTCGCTGGATGCCGCACGGCGTGCCCAGCATAGCTGCTTTGGTTCAAGGTATGGTTCAACTCGGCGTCGGCGGGTTCTGCAGGTTGGGCGGCACGATGCCCAGGCGCTTCATGCGCCGGTAGATGGTGGGACGCGACAGTCCCAGTTCCCGGGCCACGGCGCTGACATTCCACTGCTGGCGGCACAGCGCTCGGTAGAGCAGGTCCTGCTCCAGCGGGCGCGGGGCCGGCGCCGCCGGCTGGCGGGTGCCGCCGTCGTCGACCGCGGCGGGGCGCCCGGCGCCGGGATGCGCCAGCTGGCCGTGCAGGCACTCCTCCGGCAGGTCGCCGACCACCACCTCCTCGCCGTCGCCGGTGGCCAGGGCATAGCGCAGGGCGTTGTGCAGCTCGCGGATATTGCCCGGCCAGGGGTAGGCGAGCAGGGCGCTGATGGCATCGCCGCGCAGCCGTGCCCGGCCGCCGCGCTGGTGGTTGAGCTCGGCGAAGATCTGGCGGATCAGGTAGCCCTTGTCGGCGCGCTCGCGCAGCGGCGGCAGGCGCAGGCTGGCGCCGTTGAGGCGATAGTAGAGGTCTTCCCGGAAGCGCCCGGCGGCGATCAGTTCGCGCAGGTCGCGGTGGGTGGCGGCGACGACCCGCAGGTCGACCTTGATGGGGCGGCTGGCGCCGATGGGCAGCACCTCCTGCTCGGCCAGCACCCGCAGCAGCCGGGTCTGCAGCTGCAGCGGCATGTCGCCGATCTCGTCGAGGAAGAGAGTGCCACCATCGGCCTGGGCAATCAGCCCCTTCATGCCCTGGCTGCGGGCGCCGGTGAAGCTGCCGGCCTCGTGGCCGAAGAGCTCGCTCTCGATCAGCGATTCCGGCATCGCGGCGCAGTTGATGGCCACGAAGGGTCGGTCGTGGCGCCGGCTCGCGTCGTGCAGGGCCCGGGCCATGCGCTCCTTGCCGGTACCGGTCTCGCCCATCACCAGGATATTGATCGGCTCGTTGCGTAGCCGGGCGGCCCGGGTCAGGGTATCACGCATGCTGGGGTCATCGTCGGCCAGGGCCTCCAGGGGGGCCAGGCTGGTGTCGCGGCTCGGCGTCGCGCCGCCGGTCGCGCGGCGTGGCGGCTCGATCAGGGTGGCGAAGTGAATCTCCCGGTGGCGGCGGGTATGAAAGGCCTGGACCCGATCGTCGCTATGCCGGGGAATGGCCAGTACCTCGTCGACCCGGGCATCGAGCAGGTCCTGGATATTCCAGGCCTTGAAGGGGCGCGCCTCGCCGCCCTCGGGCAGCGGCAACTCGTGATGGCGAAGCAGCTTGCGCCCGGCGGTATTGGCCGCCACCAGGCTGCCGTCCTCCTCGATGGCCAACAGGTAGCGGCGATTGATCTGCACGAACTCCCGGGAGCGATCCAGGCAGACGATGGCGTGGTCGCCATAGCGCTGTAGGAAGTAGGCATCCTCGATCATCTTGGCGGTGGTTTTCACCAGTTGCAGGGCGAAGGTCTGGGAGTCCTTGGTGGCCGGCGACTGGTAGGCGGAGATATCGAGCACCGCCAGCAGGCGGCCATGGGGGTCGAAGATCGGCGCCGCCGTGCAGGTCAGGCGGATATGGTGGGCGCTGAAGTGATCGCTGTGGTGGCAGGTCAGCGCCGTGCGCTCCTGGATGCAGGTGCCCACCGCGCAGGTGCCGGCATGGGCCTCGCTCCAGTCGGCACCGAGGAAGAGGCCGGTGCGCTGATGTTCACGCTGGTCGGCCTTGGCGCCGAGGAACTGCACGGCGATACCCCGGGCATCGGTGAGCAGCACCACATAACCCAGGGGCGCCACCTGGCGATAGAGCTGTTCGACTCCGGCGCGGGCCACCTGCAGCAGGTCGTCGGCCTGGTCCTGATGCTCGCGCAGGGTGGCGCCGGGCACGTAGCGGGCCGGGGTGGGGCGGGCCGGGTCCAGGCCGTAGCGGTCGATGCAGCGCCGCCAGGAGCGCTCGATGATGGCCGCCTCCCCCTGGCTGCCGGGGCGATGCAGGGACTCGAGGATGGTCTCGACATGCTGGCGTTGGCTCGGGCTGGCGGTCATGGCGTGCCTCTGGTCGTTGTTATGTCTTCAAGGTAAGGGGCGGTCCCCCGAGTCGAGATACGACCTTGGTCGAGCATCGTTACACCTGTAATGGGGGGCGCCGGGACAGCTGTCACGCCCCGTTCGCCTCGGCGTTACGCTCCAGGCACCTCTCTCGCGTATTGCTGCTCCTGTATTTTTATTAATTATCAAGTGGTTATGCGTATTTCTCGTCGACTTGGCACGAAAGCTGCCTTGTCATGGGCGTGTCCGCCGGACCGGTGGACCTGCCAATAACAAGACGAGGAGTCACGCCATGACCGCTTCTCCCCGGGTGACGCTGAGCCGTCGCCGTTTCCTCTCCATGACCGGGGCCCTGGCCGCCGGCGGCCTGGCCCTGGGCGCCACCGGCCTGTGGCCGCGCTGGGCCCGGGCCGAGCCCGCCCTGGCCCGCCGCCTGCTGCGCCTGGGGCGCGATATCTACCCCCACGAGGCAATCGAGGATCGCTATTACCTGGCGCCGCTGACGCCCTTGCTGGAAGCGCGGCGCGACGAGATCGCCGCCGGCCTCGAGGACCTCGACCGGCGTGCCCGGGCCGCCCACGGCCGGGATTACGGCGAGATCGAGGGCGCGGCCGAACGCGAGGCGCTGCTGCGCGAGATCCAGTCCAGCGACTTCTTCCAGGCGGTGCGGGGCGCCCTGGTGGTGGGGCTCTACAACACCCCCGAGCTGTGGGAGCCCCACTTCGGCTACCAGGGCTCCTCCTGGGAGCAGGGCGGCTACCTGAACCGCGGTTACAACGACCTGGTGATCGACTGGCTGTAAGGGAGAGATGCTATGAGTACGCGCTTTTCGCATGACGACGATGGGGTGGTGGTGATCATCGGCTCCGGCGCCGGGGGGGGCACCCTGGCCCATGCCCTGGCCAGGAAAGGCATCAAGAGCGTGGTGCTGGAGGCCGGCCGGCGCCATGCCATGGAGGAGATCGAGAACGACGAGTGGGCGATGTTCGAGAAGCTCTCCTGGCTCGACGAACGGATGACCGCCGGCCCGCGTCAGCTCACCGAGACCTTCCCCCACCTGCCGGCCTGGATCGTCAAGGGGGTGGGCGGCAGCACCATTCACTGGGCCGGGGTCTCGCTGCGTTTCCAGCCCCACGAGTTCCGCATGCACAGCGAGGTGGGGGATATCCCCGGCGCCAACCTGCTGGACTGGCCGATCTCCTACGCCGAGCTCGAGCCCTATTACGTCCAGGCCGAGCGCCATATGGGGGTGACCGGCGAATCCTCCGGGATGCCGCTTCACGACTGGAACAACAACTTCAAGGTACTGGCCGAGGGCGCCAGCCGCATCGGCTACCGGCAGCTGCGCGCCGGTCCCATGGCCATCAATACGCGCCCCTACGATGGTCGGGCCTCCTGCATGCAGGCGGGGTTCTGCATGCAGGGCTGCCGCTTCGGCGCCAAGTGGTCGACGATGTACACCGACATCCCCCGCGCCGAGGCCACCGGCCTCTGCGAGGTACGCCCCAATGCCATGGCGCTGAAGATCGAGCATAACGACGCCGGGCGGGTCAATGCCGTGGTCTATGCCGACGGCGACGGCAACCTTCAGCGGCAGCGGGCGCGGGCGGTCTGCGTGGCCGGCAACTCCATCGAATCGCCGCGGCTGCTGCTCAACTCCCACTCGTCGCTCTTCCCGGACGGCCTGGCCAACTCCTCCGGTCAGGTGGGGCGTAACTACATGACCCACGCCACCGCCTGCGTCTTCGCCGAGATGCCCAGGCCCGTGAACATGCATCGCGGCACCACCTTCGCTGGAATCATCTCCGACGAGGCTGGGCTCGACCGCTCCCGGGGCTTCGTCGGTGGCTACACCCTGGAGGTGATGTCGCTGGGCATTCCCTTCTTCGCCAAGTTCATGGACCCGGGGCAGGGGGGCTGGGGCCGCGACTATGCCGGCATCCTCGAGAAGTACGACCACCTCTCCGGGGTGTGGATCTGCGGCGAGGACCTGCCCATGGAGGAGAACGGCATTCGCCTGCATGACAGTCGCCGCGACCAGTACGGCCTGCCGGTGCCCATCGTCTACAAGGGCGACCACCCCAACGACGAGGCCCTGCGCCGCCATGGCCAGCAGCAGGCGCGGCGCTGCTACGAGGCGGTGGAGGCGGTGCGGGTCTTCGATGTGCCGGACTTCCCCACCAGCCACAATGTGGGCACTAACCGCATGAGCGCGCGCCCCGCCGACGGCGTGGTGAACCGCTTCGGGCAGACCCACGACATCGACAACCTCTTCGTTTCCGACGGCAGCCAGTTCACCTCGAGCGGCGCCGAGAACCCCACCCTGACCATCGTCGCCCTGGCGCTGCGCCAGGCCGACCATATCGCCGAGCGCATGACGCGCGGCGAGCTCTGACAGGAGGACGCCCTAATGCAACCCACAGTCGAACAGCGGCGCTGGATGTACCGCCATATGGTGCTTAGTCGCTACCTCGAGGAGCGCATCGAAGCGCTCTATATGGAAGGCAAGACCCCGGTCTTCAACATGGCCAAGGGCCCCATCCCCGGGGAGATGCACCTCTCCAATGGCCAGGAGCCCTGTGCCGTGGGGGTCTGCGCCCATCTCACGGCGGACGATATCGTCACCGCCACCCACCGTCCCCACCATATCGCCGTGGCCAAGGGAGTCGACCTGGACGCTATGGTCGCCGAGATCTTCGGCAAGGCCACCGGGCTCGCCGGCGGTCGCGGCGGCCATATGCATCTCTTCGACGGCGCGGTGAACTTCTCCTGTTCGGGGATCATCGGCGAGGGCCTGGGCCCGGCGGTGGGGGCGGCGCTCTCCCGTCAGATGCAGGGCAAGCCCGGGGTGGCGGTGGCCTTTATCGGCGAAGGCGCGGCCAACCAGGGCGCCTTCCACGAGGCGCTGAACCTGGCGGCGGTGTGGAAGCTGCCGGTGGTCTTCGTCATCGAGGACAACGCCTGGGGCATCTCGGTGGCCAAGCAGGCCTCCACCGCCGTGCCGCGCAATGTCACCCGCGCCGACGCCTATGGCATGCCCGGCCATCACGTGGCCGACAACGACGTGGAGGGTGTCTATGCCGCGGCGGGCGAGGCCATCGGCCGGGCCCGGGAGGGCCTGGGGCCGAGCCTGATCGAGATCGAGACGGTGCGCCTGGCCGGCCACTTCATGGGCGACGGCGAGGACTACCGACCCGAGGGGGAGAAGGCGGGGCTCACCGATCCCCTTCCCCGCTATCGCGCGGCCCTGCTCGCGGCCGGGGTCCTCGACGAGGCGGCCGATGCCGCCCTGGTGGCCGAGGCCCAGGAGCGGGTCGAGGCGGCCATCCGCTTCGCCCAGCAGAGTGACTTCCTGCCGCCCGAGGCGGCGCTGGAAACCGTCTTCGTCGAATCGGGAGAACCGCAATGACTACTGCGACCAAGAGCGCCAACCGCAAGCTGACCATGGCCCGGGCCATGGCCGAGGCCACCGCCCAGGAGATGCGCATCGATCCGCGGGTCTTCGTGATGGGCGAGGACGTGGGGCCCCTCGGCGGGGTCTTCGGCAACACCCGAGGCCTGCATGAAGAGTTCGGGGCCGAGCGGGTGCGCGATACGCCGATCTCCGAGACCGCCTTTATCGGCGCCGCCGTGGGGGCCGCCTCCGACGGCATGCGCCCCATCGTCGAGCTGATGTTCGTCGACTTCTTCGGCGTGTGCATGGACGCCATCTACAACCTGATGGCCAAGAATACCTACTTCTCCGGCGGCAAGGTCCCGGTGCCCATGGTGCTGATGACCTCCACCGGCGGTGGCTACTCGGATGCCGGCCAGCACTCCCAGTGCCTCTACGGCACCTTCGCCCACCTGCCGGGCATGAAGGTGGTGGTGCCGAGCAATGCTTTCGATGCCAAGGGGCTGATGACCGCGGCGATCCGCGACGACAACCCGGTGGTCTTCATGTACCACAAGGCGCTGCAGGGCATGGGCTGGCTGGGTACCGAGAAGGGCGCCACCGTGGCGGTACCGGAGGAGGCCTATAGCGTGGAGATCGGCAAGGCCGCGGTGACCCGGGAGGGGCAGGACCTGACCCTGGTCAGCCTCGGCGCCGGCGTGCATCACTGCCTGCGCGCCGCCCAGGCCCTGGAGGCAGAGGGCTTCTCCGCCGAGGTGATCGACCTGCGCAGCCTGGTGCCGCTGGACCGCGACACGGTGCGCGAGTCGGTCGCCAAGACCGGGCGACTGATCGTGGTCGACGAGGACTACCACAGCTATGGCGTCAGCGGCGAGATCATCGCCAGCGTCGCCGAGCACCCGGGGTGTCGCCTGCGCGCCGCCCCCAAACGGGTGGCCTACCCGGATATTCCCATTCCCTTCGCGCCGACCATGGAGCAGTGGGCGCTGCCCAATGCCGACAAGATCGTCGCCGCCTTCCATCAAATGCTGAGTGAAAGTTGAGGAGAATCCCCTATGACGACCGACATTACCGTACCCGCGGACCTCTGGGAGGGCGAGACCGAAGGCGTGATCACCGCCTGGCTGGTTAATGACGGGGCCGAGGTCGCCCAGGGCGACCTGGTCGCCGAGGTGATGGTGGAGAAGGCCCAGTACGAGATCGAGGCACCGGTCTCCGGGCGGCTCAGCATCACCAAGGAAGAGGACGAGGTGGTGAGCAAGGGGACCCTGATCGCCACCCTGGAAGCCTGAGGAGATTCGCCATGCGACTCGATACCCAGGAGACCGCCGCCCCCGAGGAGGCGGCGGCCGCCACGGCGCCGATCAAGCTGCGCGGCATGCGCGGCATGATCGCCGCGAAGATGCTGCAGAGCCTGCAGCAGTCGGCCCAGCTGACCCATCACGCCAGTGCTCGCCTGGATGCGTTGCAGGCGCTGCGCGATCACTGCCGGGGGCGGGGGCTCGCCGTGCCCTCGCTGCAGGATCTGCTGCTGCGCCTGATCGTCCAGACCCTGGGCGATTTCCCGGCCCTCAATGCCACCCTGGAGGAGAACTGCATCACCCGGCATGCCGCGGTGCACCTGGGCCTGGCGATTCCGCTGCCCGATGACCTGCTGGTGGCCCCGGCGCTCTTCGATGCCCAGGCCCTGCGCCTGGGCGAGCTGCCCGAGGCGCGCCGGGCGCTCACCGAACAGGCCCGCCATGGCCAGCTCGGCGTCAAGGCGCTCACCGGCGCGACCTTCACGGTATCCAACCTGGGGCGCTCCCGGGTGCACCACTTCACGCCGCTGCTCAACCTGCCCCAGGTGGCGATCCTCGGCATCGGTGGTGTGGAGTCCCGGGTCGTGCCAGACTCGGACGGCTGGCGCGCCGTGGAGGTGATCGGCCTGTCGCTGACCTTCGATCATCGCGCCGTCAATGGGGCGCCGGCGGCGGCCTTCCTCGATGCCCTCTGCACGCGTATCGAGGGGCTCGCCGCCGATGCCTTCGACCCTGAACTCTGACGCGGAGCCCGAGCCATGACGCCTGCCTGTTCCCCGGAGCGCGACTCCCAGACCCTGCGTCGGCCCAGCGTGGCGGAGGGCCTGGCCCTGGAGGAGGCGCTGCTGGAGTCGATCTGTCACGGCGAGGGCGACTTCGGCCTGGTGGCCTGGTCGCCCCGGGATCGTGCCCTGGTGATGCCGCGTCGCCACGAGCGCCTGGAAGGCTTTCCCGAGGCCCGGGCGGCGCTCGCGGTCCAGGGCTGGCCGATCCAGTTCCGTTCCACCGGCGGTACCCCGGTGCCGCAATGTCCGGCGGTGATCAACGTGGCCCTGGCCCTGCGCTGCCGGGTCGCCGGCTCCGCCGCCCACCTGGAGTGGGGCTACCGACGCCTGGGAATGCCCTGGTGCGACTGGCTGAGTGAGCTGGGCGCGACGGACCCCAACCTCGGCGAGGCGCCGGGGGCCTATTGCGACGGGCGCTTCAATGTGCGCATCGGCGAGCGCAAGCTGGTGGGCACCGCCCAGCGCTGGCGGCGGGTGCGGGGCTGTCGCGACATGGCGATGCTGGCCCATGGTGCTATGCAGGTGGGAGAGAGCCCGGAGGCCCTGGTCGGCGTGGTCAACGCCTTCCAGGCCGCCATCGGCGACCCGGAACGCTTCTCGCCGGCCAGCCATATCGCCCTCGGCCAACTGCTGCCGGAGGCGCAGGTCGAGGCGGCCCTGCCCGGGCTGCTGGCGCGGCTGAGGGAAGCCGGACCGCTCAGGGATCCGGCGGCCCCTTGAGCTCGATGGTATTGCCCTCCGGGTCCTGCAGGTAGATCGAGGGGCCGTACCCGTCGGCGCCGTAGCGCCGCCGGGTCTCGCCGGCCTCGATGCCATGGGCGGCGAGGTGGCGGCGGATGGCCGCCTCGTCGAAGGAGGCGAGGCGCAGGCAGAAGTGATCCAGGTTGTGTCCCTTGCGCCCCGGCGCCGGTCCGCCCTGGAGGCCCAGGGGGCCGTCCACGGGGACCAGGTCGATCAGGGCGTCGCCGGCGCGCAACTGGATCAGGCCGAGCTCGTTCTGGCGCTTCTCCAGCTCACAGCCCAGCGCCTCGAGATAGAAGGCCAGCATGGCCTGCTCGTCGCGGATGTGCAGCACCAGGTGGTCGAGGCCGCGGATGGGCAGGCTCATGGTGCCTCCTGTCAGCGATCCGAGCGGTTAGCCTCCAGAATATGTGTCAATCCGGCGCACTCCACCAGGGGGTCGTCGCCGTTGACCACGACTTCGGTATGCCCCAGCACATAGCCCTTACCGGTGATGGTGTTCTCCACCACCTGGTGTTCACCTTCCCGATGGGTACCGGTGAAGGTGCCGATAAAACCGGTCTCGCGCAGCGAGACGGTCTCCAGGCGGTCGCCGGGCCGGATGCGTCCCTCGTGGTGCATCAGCGCCAGGCGCGCCGAGGTGCCGGTGCCGGTGGTGCTGCGGCAGATCACCCCCGGGTGCACATAGGTGGCGGAGCGAGAGCGATAGAAGTCGTCGGCGACCCGCTCCACCGGGCCCATGAAGTGCAGGAAGGGCAGGGGGCCCACGTCGCCCAGGGTGTAGTGGGAGAAGCCCCGTTCGGCCTGGATCGCCTCGACGATCTTGTGGGCGCAGTCGGCAAGCGCACGCTCCTCGTCCCGGCTCAGGTCGAAGCCCAGCTCGGCCGCCTCCACCAGGGCGTAGAAGCCGCCGCTATAGGCCACCGAGTAGGTAACCTCACCCAACTCCGGCACATGGATCGTTGCCCGGTGGGTGTCGATGTAGCTGGGCAGCCCCTCGCAGGTGATCGCCTCCACCACGCCGTTCTCCACCCTGGCCTCGATGGAGACCAGCCCCGCCGGCGCCTCCAGCTTGAAGCGCTGGACGCCCTCGCGCTTTGGCACGATCCCTGCCTCCAGCACCGCCGTGGCGGTGCAGATGGTGTTGGAGCCGGAATAGATGGGGTAGCCCATCACCTCCATGATGATATAGCCCGCCGCCGCCTCCGGGTCGGTGGCCGGCACGATCAGGTCCACCGACATCTCGGGGATGCCGTAGGGCTCGAAGAGCAGCAGTTGGCGCAGGCCGTCGGCGTCGTCGCGCAGGTAGTGCATCTGCTTGCGCACCGTGTCGCCGGGCAGGGGCGTGATGCCGCCGAGCACGATGCGGCTGACGTCGCCGCCGGCGTGGGTGTCCATCATCTGGAAGGTCAGCGGGCGGCTCATGCGGAGGCCTCCTGGGTCGAGGTGGCGGCGGAGGGCGTCACGGCGAAGGGGGCGCCGTGCTCGTCCCACTGGGCGTCGGGGACGAGCACGATCTTGCCCAGGAAGTTGCTGCCGCGATTGACGAAGTAGCGCTCGGCGGTGTGCAGCTCGGAGAGCGGGAAGGCGCCATGCAGCACCGGCTTGAGCCGGCCCTCGCGGATCCAGGCGATCAACTGCTCGGCCTCCTCCCGGGTGCCGTGGGAGACGCCGAAGAGCTGCACCTGGTAGAGGTAGATGCGCGTCCACATGATCTCGCTCACATTGCCGCCGCTGGCCCCGGCAATGGAGAGCCGCGGGTAGCTGGTGCGGGCCCGCATGTCCTGGATCATGGTGTCGATAAAGCGGTCGGTCATCTCGCCGCCGACCAGGTCCATCACCGCATCGATGGGGGCGCCGCCGGTGGCCCGAAGTACCCGCTCGACGAAGCTCTCCAGGTCGCCCCGGTCGATCACCGCCTCGGCGCCCAGGGCCAGCAGCGCCTCGGCCTTCTCCGGCTGGCTTACCGCATAGGGAATCGCCCCGACGATGCGGCACAGCTGGATCAGCGCCGTGCCCACGCCGCCGCTGGCGCCGCTGACCAGTACCCGCTCGCCGGCGGTGACCCCGGCCGAGGTCATCATATGATAGGCGGTCTGGTAGGAGCACATGCCCATGGCGGCGAGCTCGGCGTCACGCAGCTCCGGGTTGGGCACATGATGGAACTGGTCCGACGGTACGACCACGTATTCGGCATAGCCGCCGTCGGCGCCGTGGCCATAGTAGTCCGGGGTCAGGTTGATATCGCGTCGGGCATCGGCATAGAGGTTGAAGTCGAGCAGGCCGCGCTCGCCGATCCGCCCAGCGTCGACGCCTTCACCCACCGCCGCCACGCGCCCGGCGATATCGGCGCCCTGGATGCGCGGGAAGGTCAGGGTCGGCTCGCCACCCATGGCGAAGGAGGTGACGTCGCCCTGCTCCTTGGTGGGGTAGAGCCCCTCGCGAGCCTTGCGGTCGGTGTTGTTCTTGGCGGTGGCGGTGACCCGCACCAGCACCTCGCCCGGCCCCGGCGTGGGGACGGGAACATCGTCGTGATAGACCAGCTTGTCCACGTCGCCATGTCCGGTGAGCACCATGGCGGCCATGGTGGCGGGAATCGCATCGGGGGAGGAGGTGTCGTGCATCGGCGTGTTTCCTGAGTCGGGTGAATACCCTGCTGACGATAGCAGAGCGGCTCGGGCGCACCGATGGGGATTTTTTCGGTTTACGGGGCGGATTCGCCGGGAATTTTTTGTTCGCCGCCGGGCCGGCTCAGCGGCCGGGTGAGCCCAGCAGCAGGCCGTCCTCGATGGGGATAAAACGGCTCGCCGACTGGATCAGCGCCTGGGCGGTAAGGCGCGGCACCCCATAGACCTCCACGGTCTTGCCGCGGGCCTGGCGCAGGTGGTCCACCAGCAGGGTGAAGTCACCATCCCCGGAGGCCAGGATCACCACCTCGGCCGCCTCGGCATGCAGCATCGCATCCAGGGTGATGCCCACGTCCCAGTCGCCCTTGGCCGAGCCGTCGGCGCGCTGGATAAAGGGCTTCAGGCGCACCTCGAAGCCGATGCCGCGGAGGATGTTCTGAAACTGGCGCTGCTTCTCGTCGCCCCGGTCGATGGCGTAGGCGATGGCCCGGGTCACGCGGCGTCCCCGGGTGGCCTGAGCCCAGAAGGCGTTGTAGTCGAAGTGACGCCCATAGGCCTGGCGGGTGGTGTAGTAAATATTCTGCACATCGACCAGCAGCAGGACGGGGGTCATGGGGTGTCCCCGTCGGTCTTCCACTTGATATTGCAGCCCAGGGAGGGGCGCTGGTCGGGATTCGCTGCCTCTCCCGCCAGCACCGCCTCGATGGCGGCACGCAGATCGGCGCCGCTCACCGGCGTCTCCTGGCCCGGGCGGCTGGCGTCGAACTGGCCGCGGTAGGCCAGGCGATGGTCGGCATCGAAGAGGAAGAAGTCCGGGGTGCAGGCGGCCTGGAAGGCCCGGGCCACCGCCTGGGTGTCGTCCACCAGGTAGGGGAAGTCATAGCCCCGGACGCGGGCCTCTTCGCGCATCGATTCGGGGTCGTCATCCGGGTAGGCGTGGGGGGCGTTGCTGTTGATGGCCACCACGCCGAGCCCCCGGGCCCGGTACTCCCGGGCGAGCTCGGCGAAGGCGTCGGCGATATGCCTGACGAAGGGGCAGTGGTTGCAGATAAAGGCCACCAGCAGGGGACGGCCGAGGAAGTCCTCGCGTGCGGTGATTTCGCCCTCGGGGTCGGCGAGGCGGAAGTCGGGCAGGGCGCTGCCCAGGTCGATCATGCGGGAGGCGGTCTTGGCCATGGTCTCGCTCCTGATGAGGGGGAACCTGCATTGATAGAGTATCTGCAGCCTATCAGATCCCTCGAGCTTGATGCCGAGCGCCCAGGTGGCGATGCTGGTGATGTCACTCGCTAGAAGAGGTTCCTGCCATGCCCTTTGCCCTCTCGTCCCTGACCCTGAGCAGCCCCGCCTTCGGCCCCGGCCAGGCGATTCCCCGCAAGCACAGCGGCGAAGGCGAGGACCTCTCGCCCGCCCTGCTCTGGGAAGACGCCCCCAAGGGCACCCGCGCCTTCGCCGTCTTCTGTCACGACCCGGACGCGCCCCTGGTGCAGCATGGCGGCTATGGCTTCGTGCATTGGGTGCTCTATAACCTGCCGGCGGAGACCACCCAACTGGCGGAAGGCAGTACGGCGGGCACGCCTGGCGTCAATGATTTCGGCCTGCCGGGCTACGGCGGCCCCATGCCGCCGGAGGGGCATGGGGAGCATGGCTATTACTTCTGGGTGTTGGCCCTGGACGTGGACCTGGACCTGCCGGCGGGACTGCGCCTGGATGAACTGCTGGCCAGGATAGAACCCCATCTGCTGGGCATGAATCGCCTGATGGGGCGCTATCGCCGGGGGTGAGGCGACTCGCTCAGAAGCTTAGCTCGCCCCGGGCGCGCCGCTCCTGGGGCAGCAGGGCGGCATGAATCGCCGCGTTGATCGGCGTGGCGATGCCGGTGGCGTGGCCCAGCCGCACCACGGCGCCGTTCTGGGCGTCGAGCTCGGAGGGCCTGCCGCCGATGATATCCCGCTGCATCGAGGCGGTGCTGCTCTCCGGCAGGCTGTCGATAAACGTCATGGCGCGTGTCACCGCCGCATCGGGCAGGCGCATGCCGCGGGCCCGGGCCACGGCGCAGATCTCCTCCATCACGCCTTCCAGCATCCGCCGGGTCTCCGGCTGGGTCCGGCTGATGCCGATGGGCGCCCGGGTAATCGCGCCCACGCCGCTCATGGCGCAGATAAACAGGAACTTGCTCCAGATGGCCGTGTGGATATCGGCGGGAATCTCGGCGGTGACGCCCGGCGCCGCGTCGAACATCGCCTTGAGGCGTTGGGTGCGCTCGCTGGGTCGATTGTCCAGCTCGCCGAAGCGCAGGAAAGGGTCGACGCCGGCGTGACGGATGACCCCGGGCGCCTCGCGGTAGGCGAGGATGCCACAGAGGCCGCCCAGCACCCGCTCGCGTCCCCAGCGCTCGGCGAGATGGTCGCTGGCTTCCACGCCGTTCTCCAGGGGCAGCAGGAGGGTCTCGGGGCCCAGCAGGGGGCCCAGGGCATCGGCGATCTCGGCCACCTGCCAGGCCTTGACCGCCACCAGTACGCAGTCCACGGGACCGATCTCGGCCGGGTCATCGCTGGCCCGTGCCGGGGTGATCCGGCAGTCGCCCTGGGGGCTGCGTACCCTCAGGCCATCACGACGAATGGCGTCCAGGTGCTCGCCACGGGCGATAAAGCCAACCTCCTCGCCAGCCTCGGCGAGGCGCGCGCCGAAATAGCCGCCGACGCCGCCGCTGCCGTAGATCGCAACACGCATCCTGTGTCCTCGTCGCTTAGTAGAGGGCCTGCTCTTCGTTGACCACTTCCTTGAGCAGCTCCAGGTAGAGCTTGTCCGCTTCCGAGTGCTCGCTGGGATCTTCGGGGATATGCACGCTGGTGGTATCGGAAATCTCGTTGGCGATGCGCGCCATCACTTCCTTGTCATTGCCTTCGCTGAGGTGCTTGCGGGCCACCACCAGGGATTGCTCGAGGATCTTGGGATCCTCCAGCAGCTTCTTGATAAAGCTGCGTAGCTCATTGATGACTCGAGTCTTTTGAATTTCAGAGGCCGACATGGGCGTACGCTCCTTAAGCGCAGGAAAACACGCCAACCATACCATGGCGGGCCCATGGCGTCAGGGGTAGGGGAGTATTCGGTCCGTCCCGGCGGTCGGCGTCGGCCAGGGGCGCGGGGGCCGGTGAATTTCATGGCGGCTCCGAGGGGCTTTGACTAGAGTGCAAGGAGGATTACGTTCGTTTACAAAAAGGGGGCGTCTCCCGGACCGAGTGTCCGGGAGACGCGACGCATCACGATTTCATCAGTGACGATGCATTGATGCACGAGGGGCGATCATGAAGACCTTCATGTCGATTCAAGGGATAGCGATTAACCGCCTGGTGCTGGCCGTCGGGGCGGCCTGCCTGAGTGGCGTGACCACGACCGCGTCGGCGCAGAGCATGGCGGGCAATCTCACCGAGGCGGCGCAGCGGGCCATCAATACCAACCCCGAGGTCCAGGCCAGCTGGCATGGCTTCCAGGCGGCCATCGATGAGGTCGGGGTGGCGCGGGGCAATTACTTCCCCAGCGTCGATCTGGTGGGGGGCATCGGTCGCGAGGCCCGCGAGGGGGATGGCCGGGGCAGCTTCTCCTCGGATTTCGTCGAGATCTCCCTGACCCAGATGCTCTATGACGGTTTCGCCACGCGCAGCGCCGTGGAAGAGCTCGACCGCGCCAAGCTGGTGCGCTACTACGAGCTGCTCGGGGCCAGCGAGGAAGTGGCCCTGGAGACGACGCGGGCTTATCTGGACGTGCAGCGCTTCCGCGAGCTGGTCGCCCTGGCCCAGGACAACTACGCCGAGCATCTGCGTGTCTTCAACCAGATCGAGGAGCGGGTAGGTACCGGCGCCGGGCGTGGGGTCGACCTGGAGCAGATCAGCGGGCGCCTGGCACTCGCCGAATCCAACCTGCTCACCGAGGCCTCCAATCTGCATGACGTCAGCGCCCGTTACCTGCGCCTCGTCGGCGAGCTGCCGGCGGAGAACCTGGCGCCGGCGCCCAGCATGGATGATCGCATGCCGGCCTCGGTGGCCGAGGCGGTTCGCATGGCCTACGAAGGCAATCCGGGCTTCCATGCCGCCATCGAGAATATCGCCGCGTCGCGGGCCGAGCGCGAGGGGGCGCGTTCCGCCTTCCATCCACGCCTCGACTTCCGGGCGCGTCACGGCACCAACAACCTGGATGACGTGGCGGGGCGCCGCGACCACTCGGTGGTGGAGCTGGTGGCCAGCATCAACCTCTTCAACGGGGGGAGCGACCTGGCGGAGTTCCGGCGCACCAGCGACCTGCTCGAGCAGTCCATGGACCTGCGTGATCTGGAGTGTAGCAACGTTCGCCAGACCACCCAGATCGCCTATAACGATACCCGTCGACTCCGCGAGCAGATGAACCACCTCAATCAGCATCGCCAGTCCATCGATCGTGTCAGGGGGGCCTACCAGCAGCAGTTCGATATCGGTCAGCGTACGCTACTCGACGTGCTGGACTCCGAGAACGAGTACTTCGAGGCCAGTCGCGCCTATGCCAACGCCCAGTATGATCTGGCGCTGGCACAGGCCCGCACCCTGGCGTCCATGGGCGGCCTGCTGCCGGCCCTGGGCATCACCCGCGAGGGCCTGCCGACCCTGGCCGACCTGGGGAGTGACGGCGTCAGCCTGAGTCCCGAGGATATCTGCGCCGATATCGCCCCCACCAGCTACAGCCTGGATGACCTGGTGGCGGGCATGAACATGCCGGCACCGACCCGCGCCCCGGATATCACGCTCTCGGCGGATACCCTCTTCGCCATCAACAGCGCCGAACTGAGTCCGGCGGCGCGCAGCGAGCTGGATCGCCTGGCGGAGCAGATTCGTGGACGCAATGACCTGCGCCGGATCTTTATCGCCGGCCATGCGGATATCACCGGCAATGACGCCATTAACGATCCGTTGTCCCAGCGCCGCGCCGACAGCGTGGCACGCTATCTGGTCAGCCAGGGGGTATCCGCCGACCTGATGGAGACCCGCGGCTATGGCTCCCGTCAGCCGGTGGCCAGCAATGCCACGGTGGAGGGACGCCGCGCCAATCGCCGTGTCGAGATCACCCTGGAACGACTGGATGAGTAGCCCGTCGGCGGCCCACAGGGAAGGGCGCTGATTTATGCAAGGGAGCATGCGAAGGTCGATGCGAAGGAGTTGCCGTGACCAGTGACGAGAAGTGGTTCCGCTTCGTGGGAGGCGACCTGGCCGAGTGCCTCAGGGTCGTGGCCCGAGCCCATGACCACGAGGTCGTCACCGAGGCCCTGGTGGCCGGCTTGCCGCTGGAGAATGGCGAGCTGACCCCCGGGGTCTTCCCGCGGGCGGCCAGGCGGGCGGGGCTGGCGGCGCGCCAGACCCGCTGCGCCCTGGTGCGCCTCAACCCGTCGCTCTTTCCCGTGATTCTGCTGCTGGAACCCCACCGGGCCTGTGTATTGCTCTCCCTGGATATCGAATCGCGGCGTGCCGAGGTGATCTTCCCCGAGCTGGGGGAGGCCGCCACGGCGATCGGGCTTGATGAGCTGGAAGCGCGCTACAGCGGCCGGGCCATCTATGCGCGGCCCAGCTTCCGCTTCGATGCCCGGGGGCCCGAGGTCAAGCGCCTGCGGGCTCGCCACTGGTTCTGGGGCGTGATCGCCGAGAATCGTCGCCTCTATCGGGACGTGCTGGTGGGCTCGGTATTGATCAACCTCTTCGCCGTGGCCATGCCGCTGTTCGTGCTCAATGTCTACGACCGGGTGGTGCCCAACCAGGCCACCGAGACCCTCTGGGCCCTGGGCATCGGGGTCTTGGTGGTGCTCTGCTTCGACCTGGCGCTGCGCCTGATGCGTAGCGCCTTCGTCGATCTGGCCGCCAGCCGCGCCGACGTCAAGGTCTCCAGCCATATCATGGAGCGGGTCCTGGGCATGCGCATGGAGGCGCGACCGGCCTCCACCGGGTCCTTCGCCGCGACCCTGCACTCCTTCGAGGCGGTGCGTGGCTTTATTGGTTCCGCCACCGTGGTGGCCCTGGTGGACCTGCCCTTCGTGCTGCTGTTCGCCGGCATCATAGCGATTATCGGCGTGCCGCTGGTGATTCCCATCGTGGTCGGGGCGCTCTTCGTGCTGCTCTATGCCCTGGCCGCCCAGGGCCGCATGCATGAGCTCTCCGAGACCACCTGGCGGGTCAGTGCCCAGCGCAATGCCAGCCTGGTGGAGTCGGTGGCCAACCTGGAAACCGTCAAGGCGCTGCGCGCCGAAGGGCGTACCCAGGGGGTATGGGAGAAGACCACCGCCTTCCTGTCGCGGACCGCGGCCCAGTTGCGACTGCTGAGCGGCTCGGTGTCCAGCGTCGCCCTCTGGGCACAGCATACGGTGGCGGTGGCGGTGATCATCATCGGGGTCTACCTGATCATCGCCGGTGAGCTGAGTCAGGGCGGATTGATCGCCGCCTACCTGCTCTCTTCCCGAGCCATGGCGCCGATCAGCCAGGCCGCGGCGCTGCTGGCGCAGTACCATCAGTCCGCCACCGCCCTGGCCGGCCTCGATCAGGTCATGGCCAAGCCCCAGGAGCGGGAGGCGGGACGTCACTTGATCAGCCGCCCGGTGATTCGCGGCGAGATCGCCTTCGACAAGGTGAGTTTCCGTTACCCGGAGGAGGCGCAGGACGCGCTGCGCGATGTCTCGCTGACGATCGCCGCCGGCGAGAAGGTGGCCCTGCTGGGACGGATCGGCTCCGGCAAATCGACCCTGGACAAGCTGATCCTGGGGCTCTATCAGCCCACGGCGGGAGCGGTGACTGTGGATGGTGTGGACATCCGCCAGTGGGATCCCATGGACCTGCGCCGGCATATCGGTTATGTGCCCCAGGATATCAGCCTCTTCTTCGGCAGCCTGCGCGATAACATCATCGCCGGGGCCGGCAGCGAAGGCATCAGCGACGAGACGCTGCAGCAGGCCCTTGAGGTGGCGGGGCTGACCGAGCTGGTCAATCGCCACCCGCTGGGCCTGGACATGCCGGTGGGGGAGCGCGGTGAGTCGCTCTCCGGTGGCCAGCGCCAGAGCGTGGCCATCGCCCGGGCCCTGGTGCTCGATCCGACGATCCTGCTGCTGGATGAGCCCACCAGTGCCATGGACCATGCCAGCGAAGAGGCCTTCAAGGCGCGTCTCGCCGCCCTGGCCGAGCACAAGACGCTGATCGTGGTTACCCATCGCACCTCGCTGCTGGCGCTGGTGGAGCGGATTGTCGTGGTCGATGCCGGCAAGGTGGTAGCCGACGGGCCCAAGGAGAAGGTGGTGACCGCCCTGCGCAGCGGGCAGATCGGGAGGGCGCGCTGATGGCCGAGCACAAGCCAACCCTGGAACAGCGCGGCTTCGAGCGCATCGGGCGGCTCAGCGAGGGAGGCAGCAGACCCTTCCGGCCGCTGATCGACCGCCTCTTCTCGCGCTGGGTCTCCTCGGCCCATCTCGATCGCGACTGGGCCAGCGATGCCGACTGGGCGCGCATGCAGCAGGAGCCGCTACGCGCCCGAGCCTTTCTCTACCTGGTGGTCATGGCGCTGGTGGGGCTGGTGATCTGGGCGAGCCTGGCGCAGATCGACGAGATCACCAAGGGCCCCGGGCGCATTATCCCCTCGTCTCAGCTGCAGCGGGTGCAATCCTACGATGGCGGCGTGGTCCAGGAGATCCGGGTCGCCGAGGGGCAACGGGTAGAGGCCGGACAACTGCTGATGAGCATCGATCCGACCCGTTATGCCTCGAGCTTCCGCGAGAACCAGGCTCGGGTCTGGGCCCTGCAGGCCCGGGCGGAGCGATTGCGCGCCCTGGTCACCGATGAGCTCTTTCGTCCTTCCCCCGAACTCGTGGCCCAGGCCCCCGATCTGGTGGATCGCGAGCGGGAGCTGTATGACGGCTTGCGTGCCGAGTTGCGGGAGCAGGAGAGTATCGTCCGCGAGCGTTTGACCCAGCGTCGCGAGGAACTCAACGAGGCGCGTGCCCGCTACAATGCGGCCTCTCGGGACCTGGGGCTGGCCAGTCAGGAACTCAATATGACGCGGCCGTTGCTGCAAAGCGGTGCGGTGTCCGAGGTGGAGGTGATTCGCCTGCGTCGTGAGGTCTCTCGGGCCAGCGGCGAGCGTAGCCAGGCCAGTGCCCAGGTCTCGCGTCTCGAAGCCGCCGTGGAGGAGGGCGAGGCCCAACTGCGCGAGGTCACCCTGGAGCGTCGCGCCGAATGGCGAAACGAGCTGGCGCAGACCATCGGCGAGCTCTCGGCCCTGGAAGAGAGCAGCACCGGGTTGGAGGATCGGGTGCGCCTGGCCGAGCTGCGGGCGCCGGTGGCGGGCATCGTCCAGCGTCTGCATATCACTACCCTGGGGGGCGTGGTCCAGCCCGGCCAGGACGTGGTGGAGATCGTGCCCATCGATGACCAGTTGCTGGTGGAGGCGCGTATCGCGCCCCAGGATATCGCCTTCCTGCGCCCCGGCCAGGCGGCCTTTATCAAGCTGACCGCCTATGATTTCTCGATCTATGGCGGGCTCGAGGCCGAGCTGGAACATATCAGTGCCGACACCATCACCGATGACGAGGGCAATAGCTTCTATCTGGTGAGGGTGCGCACCCAGGAGGCGACCCTGGCACCGGAGATGCCGATCATTCCCGGCATGACCGCCCAGGTGGATATCCGCACCGGGCAGCGCACCATCATGGAGTACCTGCTCAAGCCGGTGCTGCGCGGCATGGGCAATGCGATGACGGAGCGCTGACCATGCGCCATGTGCTGGTGGTTTCCGGGCGTGTGGCGCTACCCCGCTGGATCAGCGCCTTCCCCGATGGCTGGACGCTCTCGGCCCGCGAGGCTCCGAGTCGCCTGGGGCAGGGCGATCACGCCTGGGTGCTCAGCGATAACGACGAATGGCCCCAATTGATCGAGACCCTGGTGAATCAGCAAGTGGTCTGCGTGGCACTCTCCTGGCTGCCCCGCAAGGAAGAGGCCTTCCTGGCCCTGGGCGCCGGGGCGCGGGGCTATGCCCATGCGCTGAGCTCCGTGGAACTGTTGCATGAGGTGGCCCTGGTCACCATGCATCACGGCCTCTGGGTGGGGCCCGAGCTGCTCAGCGACGTGGTGGGGTCCACCTTTCGTGCCCTGGGGGGCGGCCTGGCCCATCAGGCCGGCGTGCTGGCGGAGCTGACGGCCCGGGAGCGTGATGTGGTACTGGCGGTGGCCGCGGGGCATACCAACAAGGAGGTGGCCAGGGCCCTCGAGATCACCGAGCGTACCGTCAAGGCACACCTGGGGGCCGCCTATCGCAAGCTTGGTGTGCGAGACCGCATGCAGCTGATTCTCAAGCTATCCGGTCACCTGGAGACCACCCTGAGATAGCCACTTCGTCCAAATATACATTTGGATACTTTTGTTTACCCTGTACCACGGTCCAATACTCCGCCCCTTTTCCCTCTCCTAGCTTTGAGATAAGTGCCGGCCGTCGTCGGCTCGCCTCGTGAAGCCTTTTTGGCTCGGGGCAAGAATCCAGGGAATACAGGGGGCCCCGCCATGAGCATTGCAGTCGTTCTCTCGATTACCGGACAGGCCTGGGCGCGTGATGCCGAGGGTAACCTTCGCGAGTTGCGTCCCGGTGATGCCGTCGAGGAAGGCGAGGTGGTCGTGACCTCGGCCGATGGCAGCGTCGAGCTAGACTTCGGCGGCGGCGAGTCGGGCCTGGTCGTCATCGAACCCGGCCAGGAAGTGCTGATGCAGGCCGAGCTGGCTCCGGATGCCGAGGTCGATCCCGAGCAGGCCAGCGTCCAGGACGAGGAGGTCGAGGCCTTGCTGGCGGCACTCGAGGACGATGATGGCGACCTCTTCGATCTTCTCGAGGATCCCGCCGCGGGCGCCGGTGCTGGTGATGCCGCCGGTGGCGGTCATGGCTTCGTGCGCCTGGCACGGATCACCGAAGGCGTCGATCCGCTGAGCTATCAGTTTGGTGTGGCCCTGGCGGGTGGCCCCGAGGACGGGCTCGGCGAGCCGCAACTGCTGGAGGAGGAGTCTTTCCCGGCGATCTCGGTGGTGGACGCCGAGGGCGGTAACCAGGTCGACGAGGCGGCGCTGGATGATGGCAGCAACCCGTCGAGCCCGGCGGAGAGCGTCAGTGGCAGCTTCAATATCACCCACAGCGGCAATGACACCACCGCCTCGCTGGTGGTGGGTGGCGTCGATGTGACCGCGGGCGGGGTGGTCAACGGCACCTACGGCACCCTGACGGTGACGCTGAATGCCGGCGTCTACGCATGGACCTACACCCTGGACGACAACACCACGGACCACCCGGATGACACCAGTACCGGGACCAGCGAAGGGATCCAGGACGTCTTCGCGGTGACGGTAACCGATAGCGATGGGGATACGGCAAGCACCAGCCTGGCCATCGATGTGCTCGACGACGGCCCGGTGGCCGTCGACGATAGCGTGGTCGGCGAAGTGCCCGAGGACGGCAGCGTCGATATCGATGTCTTCGCCAATGACACCGCCGGTGCCGATGGCGTCGACCTGGCCACCGGT